>NZ_JBSFBL010000004.1:0-234813 GCF_053592935.1 Kribbella sp. NPDC002412 | reverse complement strand
CCTCGTCGGACTGCTCCATGTCCTCGCCTTCTGAGACCTGGCTAGAGGTACGCCGGTACCTGGTCGCCAATCGCTATCGGCTCGGGGTGGAAGCCGCCGACGAGTTCCCACCGGCTTGCCGGGTTGCGGGCACTCCGTTGCTGGCACCGGCGTCGTGGATCCCGCCGGAGCCCGTTCCGCTGACGTCCGTGCGGCTGGAATTCGACCCGGATGCGGTCTTTTCCGGCGTGACGGGGGTCGTGCCCGGCCGGCCGTACGCGACCTACGCGGAGGCGATGGCCGAGCTGGCTCCACCCGCGGTCTTCGAGAACCGGCCGACGTACCGGCTGCTGTCCGCGGACCTGGCCGGTCCACAGCCGGTGCTTCGCCTAGGCCGAGGCACCTACTTCGACAGCATCAACACCGGGGAGGCCGCCGCGCACGAGTACGCCGCCCGCCGCCTGGGCCACTCCGACCCGGCAACTGTCCGCACCGCGATCGGCGACCCGTGGGACCCGACGCGTCGCCCGACCAACATCGCGATCAGCACCTTGACCATCCGCCGCGACATCACGACCGGCGAGTCGACCTTCTACCTGCACTGGCGCGACCCCACCAAGGTCGCCCACGCAGCCGGCCTCTACCAAGTCGTCCCGTCCGGCATCTTCCAACCAACCACAGACGAACTGAACGACTTCTCCCTGTGGCACAACATCGTCCGCGAACTCTCCGAAGAACTCCTAGGAGCATCAGAGACCTACAACGGCCCCATCGACTACCCCACCTGGCCCCTAGCCGCCCACCTAACCACCGCCCTATCCGAAGGCACCGCCCGCGCCCACTGCGTAGGCCTAGGCACAGACCCCCTAACCTTCGCCACCGACCTACTAACCGTCCTCTCCATCGACTCCCCCGTCTTCGACGACCTATTCAGCAAAGTTGTCCAAGGCAACACCGAAGGCCAGATCCTCGCCCCCGAACCCTTCACCCCCGAAGTCATCAACAACTACCTCCACCAAAAGCCCCTACAAGCCGCCGGAGCCGCAATCCTCCAACTAGCCTGGAACCACCGGTTGGCCTGAAGGCGGTCCACACGATGTTGCGTGGATAGACAGCTAGCTGGGGTAGGTGTGGATTTCGGTGGCTTTCAGGGTGGCGTGGAGGGGTTGGCCGGGGGTTAGGTGGAGGTCGGCTACGGCGGCTGGGGTGATGTCGGCCAGGAGGGTGTCGGGGCCGGTGGGGGTTGCGGTGAGGCGGACTCGGACTGTGTGGGCGTGTTGTTCGATGCCGGTGACTGTCGCGGGCCACGTGTTGCGGGGGCTTCCGGACGGCGGTTCGACGTACAGGCTGACCGCAGTGGGTGGGAAGGCGACGTGGACCGGACCGCTGGCTGGTTCGGCGAGGGTTATGGTGCCGCCGCTGGCCAGGCTGACTGTCGTGCCGGACGCCGTACCGCGGTAGAGGTTGAGGCCGACCAGTTGGGCTACGTAGTCGGTGCGGGGGCGGCGGGAGATGTCGGTGGGGCGGCCTTGCTGGACTATGCGGCCGTTCTCCACGATGACCAGGCGGTCTGCGAGGACCATGGCATCGAGTGGGTCGTGCGTGACGAGCAGTGTGCGACCGGGGAAGCGTTGCAGGTGCTGGTCCAGCTCGGCGCGTACGTGAATCGTCGTACTGGCGTCCAACGCGGCCAACGGCTCGTCCAGCAACAGCAGCTCCGGGTCTGTGGCCAGGGCCCGAGCCAGCGCCACCCGTTGGGCCTGTCCGCCGGACAACGAGCGAGGACGAGTACGCGCGTACGACGCCAACCCGACCGCCTCCAGCCACCGCCAGGCCTCAGCGCGTGCAGCATGCTTGTCGACCCCACGCGCCCGCAGCCCGAAGGCGACGTTCTCCAAGCAGGTCAGGTGGTTGAAGAGCAGGTAGTCCTGGAAGACGACCCCGATCGGCCGCCGGTCCGCCGTACGGAACACCCGCGGCGGCTCGTCCCACACCTGCTCGTCCAGCGCGATGCGCCCAGCCTCCACCGGCAGCAGACCGGCGATGGCACGCAACGCAGTCGTCTTGCCGGCCCCATTGGGCCCAAGCAACGCCACCACTTCACCCGGCTCGACAGACAGCTCCAGTGAGAGGTCAAAGTCCCCACGGCGCACCTGCACGTCAGCATGAAGAGTCATCGCAGCCCACTGATCCAACGCTCGCGCAGAGACGCCAGCACGACGACTGACACGAGCAGCAGCACCAGACTCAGTACGACGGCCACCTCGGGGTCGGTCTCCAACGCGAGATACACGGCCAGCGGCATGGTCGTCGTACGGCCGGGGAAGTTGCCCGCGAACGTGATGGTCGCGCCGAACTCACCCAGAGCCCGAGCCCAGCACAGTACGGCGCCTGCGACGACTCCCGGCGCGATCGACGGCAGCGTGACGCGACGGAACGTCAGCCAACGACCTGCCCCCAGCGTGGCCGCTGCCTCCTCGTAGCGAGGGTCCGCAGCACGCAGTGCGCCCTCCACAGAGATCACCAGGAACGGCATGGCTACAAACGCCTCCGCCACGATCACCCCAGCTGTTGTGAAGGGCAAGGAGAACCCGAACCACAGGTCCAGCCGCTCACCGATCAGCCCGCGACGCCCCAGCACCAGCAACAGCGCCACACCGCCCACCACCGGTGGCAGCACCAGCGGGACAGTGACCAACGCCCTGATGAGCCCCCGGCCAGGCACAGAGCCTCTGGCCAACAGCCACGCCAGCGGGATACCCAACAGCAGGCACACCACGGTTGCAGCGCTCGCACACACCAGCGACAGCCGCAGCGCGGTCCAGACGTCTGGACTGAACAACCGGCTCGGCAGTGTCGACCAGGGCGCTCTGGCGAGCAGGCCGAGCAGTGGGAGCAGCAGGAACGCCAGACCGAGCAGAGCAGGCAGCAAGAGCACGAGGGGCAGCCGCCCGGTCGTGCTCCTGCTCCTGCGACTCACGGTGCGGCGAACCCGGCAGCGGTGAGGACTGCCTTGCCCTGGTCGGAGAGGACGTAGTCCACGAACGCTTTGGCGCCGTCCGGGTTCGGCGCCTTGGCCAGCGTGGCGATCGGGTACTCGTTGATCGCCTTGTCGGCCTCGGGGAACGCGATGCCCTCCACCTTGTCCTTCGACGACAGCACGTCGGTCTTGTAGACGAGCGCCGCGTCGACCTCACCGAGGCTCACCTTCGTCAGCGCGGCCTTGACGTCCTGCTCCAGGCTGTCGGGCTGCGGCGTGATGCCGACCGCCTTGAACACCTTGTCCGCCGCGGCCCCGCAGGGCACTTGTGCGGCGCACAGCGCGATCTTCTTGTTCTCGTCCGCGAAGTCCTTCAGCCCGGCGATCTTGCCCGGGTTCCCGGTGGGTACGGCGATCTCCAGCGTGTTCTGCACGAACACAGTCGGCGTGTTCTTGTCGGTCACCTGGTCCATGTTCTTCGGCGCCGCCGAGGCGAACACGTCGGCCGGCGCACCCTGGTTGATCTGCTGCGCCAGCGCCGAGCTGCCGGCGAAGTTGAACACCACCTTCACACCGGGGTGCGCCTTCTCGAAGTCCTTGCCGATCTGGGTGAAAGAGCCGGTCAGCGACGCGGCCGCGAACACGTTGACGGTCCCGGACAGCGACGTCGTACCTGCGTCGCCCGATGATGCCGCCGGGGTGTCGTCACCGCAGCCGGCAACGGTGAGCGCGGCAACGGCGGCGAAGGCGGCGAGCGCAGTACGGCCGAGCATCAGGCCTCCGGGATTTCGACGACGACATGGGTGGACTTGATCGAGGCGACGGCCACCACACCGGGCTCCAGACCGAGCTCGTCGGCGGCCTCGCGACTCATCAGCGACACGACGCGGAACGGCCCGGCCTGCATCTCGACCTGGGCCATCACGCCGTCCTTGAGCACGCGGGTGACGATCCCCCGCATGCGGTTGCGCGCCGAGGCGGCGGTGGTGTTGCCCGGCTCGGGCGACTCCACCAGCCGCTGGGCGAAAGCGGCGAGCTCACGCCCGTCGACCGCCATCCGCCCGCCGTCCTGAACCGACGGCAACCTGCCCTGCTCCACCCACCGGCGCACGGTGTCATCGCTGACTCCGAGGAGCGCAGCAGCCTCACTGATCCGCAATTTCGGCACGATCGACAGTCTAGTGCCGCAGATGCGGATATGACTCGAGTTGTCCACAGTCATGAGGTGATGACGGAAAGTGCCCGCCGATCCGCATAGGTTATGAGCATGACGACATCGGGGATGCGGGACTACCTGGACGGGCCGTACAAGGCGGCCCGCGACGTGGTGCGCGCCGGGCTGGCCGCCGACGCGGAGCTGTTCGACCTGGCCGTCACCCTGCCGCGGGACGAGTACCGCGAGCGGGTGCTCGGGCTGCTGGAGCGGATCACCGCGGAGGGCCATCCGGCGCGCGGCTTCCCGAAGGAGTACGGCGGTGGCGGCGACCTCGGCGGGTTCGTCGCCGGGTTCGAGATGCTCGCCTTCGGGGACCTCTCGCTGATGGTGAAGGCGGGTGTGCAGTTCGGGCTGTTCGCCGGCGCGATCCTGCACCTGGGGACCGAGCGGCACCACGAGGAGTACCTGGCCGACGCCATCAGCGGCCGGCTGCTGGGCTGCTTCGCGATGACCGAGACCGGCCACGGCTCGAACGTCCAGGCGCTCGGGACGACAGCGACGTACGACGCCTCGACCGGGGAGTTCGTCGTGCACACCCCGAACGCGGCCGCACGGAAGGACTACATCGGCAACGCGGCGCGGCACGGCCGGATGGCGGCGGTGTTCGCGCAGCTCATCGTCGGTGGTGAGAACCATGGCGTGCACTGCCTGCTGGTTCCGATCCGGTCGGAGGACGGTTCGCCGATGCCGGGCGTCACGCTGTCCGACTGCGGTCCGAAGCTCGGGCTGAATGGTGTGGACAACGGGCGGATCGTGTTCGACCAGGTCCGCGTGCCGCGGGCGGCGCTGCTCGACCGATATGCCCAAGTCGATGCCGAGGGCAACTACGCGAGCGAGATCGAGAACCCGGACCGCCGGTTCTTCACCATGCTCGGGACGCTGGTCCAGGGCCGGGTGTCGGTCGGCGGCGCCGCGATCAACGCCAGCAAGGTCGCCCTCACGATCGCGATTCGGTACGGCGCCCAACGCCGGCAGTTCGGGGCGCCGGGGAGTGCGGAGGAGGCGTTGCTGCTCGACTACCGGATGCATCAACGACGACTGCTGCCGCTGCTCGCCCGGACCTACGCGCTGCACTTCGCCCAGGCGGAGCTCGTGGACGAGTTCGTCCGCATCTTCGACAGAAGCAACGAAAAGCAGCCGGCCTTCGGCCGGGTGGGGGAGGGGGAGCACGACCGGCGGGCGCTCGAGGCTCAGGCGGCCGGGACGAAGGCGGTCGGCACGTGGCACGCGACCGAGACGATCCAGACCTGCCGCGAGGCCTGCGGCGGCGCCGGCTACCTGGCGGAGAACCGGCTGGCCACGCTGAAGGCGGACACCGACGTGTTCACCACCTTCGAAGGGGACAACACCGTCCTGTTGCAGCTGGTCGCGAAGGGCCTGCTGACGGACTACCGGGAGTCGTTCGGGAAGCTCGACCCGCTCGGAACGGCCCGGTTCATCGCGGCGCAGGCGGTCGAGATCGCGGTCGAGAAGGCGTCGCTGCGACCGCTGGTCGAGCGGCTGCGCGACGCCGTACCGAACCGGAGCGACACGGCCGATCCGGATGCGGGGCTGCGGGACGACGCGTACCACTCCGGCATGCTCCGGTTCCGGGAGGAGCACATGCTGTCCGGGGTGGCGCGGCGGTTGAAGGCGGGGATCGACGCGGGGGACGAGCCGTTCGACGTGTTCAACCGGTGCCAGGACCATGTCATCGCGGCCGGGCGGGCGCACGTGGACCGGGTCGTACTGGAGGCGTTCCAGGCCGCCGTGCAGAACGCGCCGGAGGAGATTCGCGTGCTGCTGAAGGATCTGTACGACCTGCACGCGCTCGCGACGATCGAGTCGGAGCGGGCCTGGTACCTCGAGCACGGGCGGTTGTCGCCCGGCCGGTCGAAGGCGATCACGGCGCTGGTGAACGAGCTGTGTGCCACGGTTCGGCCGGTCGCGGTGGAGCTCGTCGACGCGTTCGGCGTACCGGGCGCGGCGGTCGATGTGCCGATGGTTGTACCGTCGCAGCATGAGTGAGCCGATCGAACCCGCGTCGGCCGCCGAGGCCGCCCGTGAACTCGCCCGGGTGCTGCTGGAGCAGGCCGACGCTCTGGACCTGCACGACCTGCGGGCCACCGGCGCGATCGAGAACGTCCGGGTCCAGGCCCGGGCGCTCGCGGACGCCGTGCACGAACGAGGCTGGGGTGACATCTTCCTCGGGATCGACTCGTACGACCCCGACGAGCTCGACGACCTGCCGCTGGGGCCGGACGACTTCGACGACCCCGCGGACTACCGGGAGATCGTCGAGGGCGGCAGCATCGACGACCTCGAGGAGCTGGAGGAGCCGCTGCTGCCGGAGGATGGCATCCGGCTCAGCTACCAGGCGCGCTACGACTACGTGGTGACGGACCCGGAAGCGTTCGTGCAGTACGTCCGCAGCCGCGCGGACGAGGCGCAGAACGACGAGGTCGTCGACGACATCGAGGACGCGCAGTCCGCGTTCGAGCTGCTCTGCTACCTCGACGGCCTCGGCTCCAAGGACTACGACAACGCCGGCCTCACCCCGGCCGGCGGCGAGGAGTCCCACAAGATCGTCGAATTCTCCCTCTGGGATCTCGACCCCACCCGCCGCGACGACACCTACCCGTACTAACCCCAACCACCAGCGGCCCGCCCGACACACCTCGGGCAGGCCGCTGTTCGCCTGCACACAGCCCGCCGCAGCACACCCCGCCCGCGCCCACGCCACAAACTCGCGCGCCCACGACATCGCCGCGCGTGCTCACGGCACGAACGCGACACCGCCGCGCGTGCACACCCCCGGCGTGCTCACGGCGCGATCCCGCGTGCCCACGCCGCCGGCGCGCGTGCGCACCGCCCGAGCGCGCGTGACCGCGGCGAACGCGCGTGACCACCGGTACGATCCACGATTCCGCGTGACCACGGCACCGACGTGCGTCCCTATGCGAGCGAGTGGATTCGGGGATCTGGCATAGACCTTTGGTCGTCAGCCGCAGTTGGTTGAGGTGGCAGTCGGGCTGTTGTTGCGGAAGGCAACGGGTGTACGGAAAGTGAGGGTTTGTTCACTCACGGTTGCCTTGTTCAAAGGCAATGCAAATGTTTGATCCGGGGGATGGTCCGCCGCTGTGGCCGCGTGACAACGTTCTGCTGTCGGCGACGGACGGGTCGCTGACACAGGCTCCAGGTGGAACCCGGAAGTGCTCCCGTCCGAGACCGGACTGTACCTCCCCTGCCGGTCACGGAATGAGACGCCGGTCCCGCCCTCCTTCGGGCCGACTGCCCTCTCGGGGCAACAGCAGGACGCCGGCCGTGCCGTTACGGTGCCGGTCGCCAGTGAGGTGGCGACCGACATCAGGCGCGGTCGGCGTTTGCCGTCTTCGGTGGGTGTCTGGTGCTGCTGGGGACCAGACACCCACCGGGAACTTCAGGCGAGTTCCAGCGCCGGGCGGGAGGGGACTTCGCCGTACGTCGTGGTGCGCTGGCGAGCCGGGCGGCCGGCCGCGGTCGCCATCGCGGTGAGCTCGGCGATGGACTTGCGCGAGCCGTGCTTGGAGCCGGCCATCCGGCTGATCGTCTCCTCCATCAGCGTCCCGCCGATGTCGTTGACGCCGCCGTTCAGCACCGCGACGCAGCCGTCGACGCCGAGTTTCACCCACGAGCACTGGATGTTGTCGATCCGCCCGTGCAGCATGATCCGCGCCATCGCGTGCACCGCGCGGTTCTCGTCGTACGTCGGACCCGGCCGCGCGACCCCGGCCAGGTAGATCGGCGAGTTCTGGTGGATGAACGGCAGCAGCACGAACTCGGTGAACCCGCCGGTCCGGTCCTGAACGGCGGCGATCGTGCGCAGGTGCTGGACCCAGTGGTGCGGCGCGTCGACGTGGCCGTACATCATCGTCGAGCTCGACGGCAGCCCGACCTTGTGCGCGGTGCTGATCACCTCGATCCAGGTTGCCGTGGGCAACTTCCCCTTGGTGAGGATCCAGCGGACGTCGTCGTCGAGGATCTCGGCGGCGGTGCCGGGGATGCTGTCCAGCCCGGCCTCCTTCACCGAGATCAGGAAGTCCTCGATCGACAGCCCGGTCCGGACCGAGCCGTTGACGATCTCCATCGGCGAGTACGCGTGCACGTGCATCTCGGGCACCCGGTCCTTGACCGCGCGGACCAGGTCGGCGTACGCCGTACCCGGCAGGTCGGGGTGGATGCCGCCCTGCATGCAGACCTCGGTGGCGCCGATCACCCAGGCTTCCTCGGCGCGCTGGCCGACCTCGTCCATCGACAGCGAGTACGCGTCGGCGTCGGTCCGCCGCTGGGCGAACGCGCAGAACCGGCAGCCGGTGTAGCAGACGTTGGTGAAGTTGATGTTCCGGTTGACGACGTAGGTGACGTCGTCGCCGACCGTTGCCTTCCGCAAGTCGTCCGCCAGTGAAGCCAGTGCGTCCAGGGCCGGACCCGTTGCCGTCATCAACGTCAGCGCCTGGGCGTCGGACAGACCGGCGGGATCACGTTCGGCGGCCGCGAGCGCTGACTTCACATCACCTTCGATGCGTTCGGGTGCCGACCGTCCAGCGACCTGCTCGCGGAGAACGTCCCAGTCGCCGTACGCCGCATCGAAGTCGGAGCGGGTCTCGGTACGGCGACCCTCGGTGTCGATCGCGGTGTGCAGATCGGTCCGCCCGACGCTGTCCCAGCCGCCGTCCGGCTCCTGCCACGGCAGGCCGACCGGAAGCGCCGACTCGTTGGCCAACCCGGTCGCCGGATCGACCAGCGCCTCGACGTGCGAGATCAACCGCGGGTCGAGCCACGGCTCACGCAAGTACTCCGGATGCGCGGTGAGCCGCTCCCGCAGCTGGAACCCAGCGTCGGCGCTCACCTTCGCGAGGTCGTCGATCTGCGGCCACGGACGCTCGGGGTTCACGTGGTCGGGCGTCAGCGGCGACACCCCGCCGAAGTCGTCGATCCCCGCGTCGAGCAGCGCGCGGCACTCGGCAAGGTCGACCAGGTTCGGCGGCGCCTGGACGCGCACCCGCGGCCCGAGCACGATCCGGGTGACCGCGATCGCGGCCAGCCACTCCTCCAGCGGTACGTCGTCGTCGTTGCGCATCGCCGTGTCCGGCTTCACCCGGAACCCCTGGATGATGACTTCCTGGATCCCGTTGTACTGCCGGGCAATCCTGCGCAACGCGAAGATCGAGTCGGCCCGCTCGGTCAGGTTCTCGCCGATGCCGATCAGCAGTCCGGTGGTGAACGGGACGTTCGACCGGCCTGCGTCCTCCAGCACCCGCAGCCGGATCGCCGGGTCCTTGTCGGGTGAGCCGAAGTGCGGCTGGCCCTTCTCCTCGAACAGCCGACGCGACGTGGTCTCCAGCATCATGCCCATGCTCGGCGCGACCGGCTTCAGCCGCTGCAGGTCCTGCCACTTCATCACGCCCGGGTTCAGGTGCGGGAGCAGGCCGGTCTCCTCGAGCACCCGGATCGACATCGCCCGCACGTAGTCGAGCGTGCTGTCGTACCCGGCCTCCTCGAGCCACTTGCGCGCCGCGTCCCACCGCTCCTCGGGGGCGTCGCCGAGGGTGAAGAGCGCCTCCTTGCAGCCGAGGGCCGCGCCCTGGCGCGCGATCTCCAACACTTCGTCCGGCGAGAGGTACGGCGAGTGCACGCGGCCCGGCGTGGTCGCGAACGTGCAGTAGTGGCACCGGTCCCGGCACAACCGGGTCAGCGGGATGAACACCTTCTTCGAGTAGGTGACGATCCCGGCCCGGCCGGCGTCCGCCAGGCCCTGGTCGCGGACCCGCGCCGCGGTCGCCATCAAGGCGGTCAGCGCGTCGCCGGTGGCGGCGAGCAGCACCTCTGCCTCGGCCGGGTCGAGTGTCTTGCCGTCGTCCGCACGCTTGAGTGCTCGGCGCATCGCCGTACTGATGTCATTGGCCACGAAATCCGAGCCTAAGCGCCGGAAACCGGGCGTTCCCGCGATTCCGGGGACCAAAAACAATCCGTACAGCTGTCCTGATAGTTTGCTGTTCGTGCAGGTCAGGCGGGGTGTCGACGGCCGTCGGAGGCGTGGTGAGCTGCGGCGGGGCGAGCTGCTGCGCGCGACGCTGGCGGTGGTCGAGCGCGACGGAGTCGCAGGTGTGAGCCATCGTGCGGTGGCCGCGGAGGCGGATGTGTCGGTCGCGTCGATCACCTACCATTTCCCGACGCTCGACGATCTGCTGGTCGCCGCGCTGACCTGGGCGGCGGAGGATCTCGCGGCCGAGCTGCACGGGTGGGGGAGTGAGCTGGGCGCCCGGCCGGCGGACGAGCTGGCGCGGTTGATCGAGCACGGCCTGGACCGCCGGCGCGGGCGGACCCTCGCGGTCTACGAGCTCTACCTGTACGCCGCCCGCCGGCCGGACCTCCGCGAGGTCGCCGGAGCATGGCTCGAACCCCTCACCGAAATAGCCCGAGCCTTCACCGCCGACCCCCACAAGGCCCGCCTGCTCGTGGCGGCCCTCGATGGTCTCCTCCTGCAAGCTCTCATCGGTGCCCGCGAGGTGGATCGAGCAGACTTCGCAGCTCTGCTGGACGTGCTGAGGTAGCGCCGGCGATACCTCAGGTCGGGTGCTCGAGCCCGGGGCGCACGGAACTCCAGGTAGTTGGCTGGAGGCATGCTGAGGTTGTCGGTTGGGGCGGTGCGGGACAGGTGGCAGTTGTTCGCTGGGGCGGTCGTCGCCGTGGCGCTCGGGGTCGGGCTGGTGCAGTCCGGGTTGCAGGTGCTGGCGGCGACGGATCGGCCGGTGTTGCCGGGTGGGTTGTCGGCGTACGAGCGGGCGAGGGTGCGGGAGGGGTACGTCGGGGCGGCGACGTTGATGGGGATGTCGGTGATGCTCGCGGTGTTCCTGACCGTGTTCATCGTCAGCACGACGTTCGGGTTCACGGTGGTGCAGCGGCGGCGGGAGCTCGGGCTGTTGCGGCTCATCGGCGCTCAGCGTGGCTACGTCTGCTTGATGCTGCTGTGTGAGGCGGTGCTGCTCGGCCTGCTCGGGACTGCGATCGGCGTGCCCATCGGGCTGCTAGGCACCTGGGCGCAGTCCAAGTTGCTGATCACACTGGGCATGCTCCCGGACTGGTTCCACGCGCCCTGGGACCAAGGCGCGATGTGGTCCGCGATGATCGTCGGGATGAGTACGGCGCTGGTCGGCGTACTCACCGCCGCCTGGCGCGCCTCGAGAGTCAGCGCACTCGAAGCAATCACCGACTCACCCAAGGCGACGCGAGTGATGACCGCGTGGCGCTGGTTCTGGGGACTCTCCGCAGCCGCGTGCACGGTTCTGCTGGTGATCGCCGCGCAGGCGGCCCGTGATCTCGTCGCCGGCCTGATGGTCGGTCTCGTCGTGATGATCAGCGGCTCGATCGCCCTCAGCCAGCTCAGCCCGATCGTCGTACCGCTGACCGGCCGTCTCCCCGCCGCCGTCCTCCGCGGCAACCTGATCACCGACCTCGCCCGAGCCGGCGTCCTGCACGCAGTACGGCGGAGCGCCACCACCGCAGCGCCGTTGATCGTCCTCGTCGGTCTCGTCGTCGGTCTGTGGGGAACGTTCGGGTCACTGGCCAAGGCCGTCGGCGTGGAGCAGGAGAGACTGATCACCGCGGATCTCGTGGTCGACCACGCGATCCAACCCGGGCCGGGGATCGAGGTCGCCTCACCGCAGACCGCCGTACCGGTTGCCGTCACGCGCGGAAAGCGAACCGTCTACTCCGAGGCGATCGGGATCAATCCGGCCGCGTACCAGCAGACGCACAGGCTCCGGCCGCGCAAGGGCTCCCTCGACCGCCTCACCGGGCGAACGATCGCCATCGGCCCCGGCATGGCCGCCGAGGGGTACAAGCTCGGCGCGACCCTGACAATTGCTCTCGGCAACAGAAAGCTCCCGGTCAAGGTGGTCGCGATCATGCCTGAGACGCTGGACGTCAGCGAGAACTTCTTCGTCCCGCGCACCCTGCTGCCCGCCGGCGGACGCACCGAGACCCTCGTGAAGGTTGCGCCAGGCCACAAGATCGCCGGCGCGCAGACCGTGAAGGAGTGGGCCGAAGCCAGAGGCGAAGCCCAGCAGCGCAGCAACTCCGGCCTCTTCGCCGCGCTGATGGGCCTCGCCGGGATCTTCACCGCGGTTGCCGTCGTCAACGCCGTGGTGATGTCCACCGCGGACCGCCGCCGCGAGTTCGCCCTCGCCCGGATGGCCGGCCTGACCAGAGTCCAGGTCGTCCAGGTCGCGTTGGTCGAGTCCACAGCCGTCGTGGTTGTCGGCGTACTGCTCGGATCTCTCGTCGCCGGAGCAGCGCTGGCCGGCATCGCCGCAGGCCCGTACGGACTTGCCGCATTGGCGATTCCGTGGCGTCTGCTGGGCCTGATCCTCGCCGCCGCGATCGTCGTGGTCGGTTCCGCGGCGGCCGTGACCGCGCACCGAGCCACCAGTCCGCAGCCGATCTCCCTGCTAGCGGGACGAGAATGATCTGGCGCCCGCGCGAGCCATGCTCTGCACCACGACGTGGTGGAACGGCCGGATCAGGTTGTAGTAGAACCGCCCGGCCGGCCGCAGGTACTTGACCAGCGTCACGACCTTGAACTCGCTGGCAGGCTGCGCGTTGTCGGTGATGATCGCCAGCCAGCCGGTCAGGTGATTGTCCTGGACCTCCAGCAGCAGGTAGTGATCCTCCGCGCCGCGGACGACCGTGAAGAACGACGCCTTGTCGCCCGGCGTGAAGCTCACGGTCTCCGGACGCAGCCGGCGCGAGTCCGGGATTCCCGTCGTGTCGAGGCGAAGCGCCAGCGCCACCACCATCCGGACCGCGAACAACCCCTTGATCCACAGCGGTGAGTACCCCAGCGCACCCGCGGTGAACTCGCGCAGCGACACCGGGCCACGGACGGTCTTCACATCGACGACGTCGACGTCAGCCAGCAGGTCGTCGATCTCAGGTAGGTCAGTACGCGCAGGCATCGCGGCCTCCTAGTCGATCAGCGTCTCGCCCGTCGCGAGGCGCAGGGTCATCGCGTAGATCTCGCGCAGGTCGTCCTTCCGGACCGACGGCAGCACCTGCTCGGCCCCGATGAGGATCAGGTAGAGCAACTCGGCGAAGCGGTCCGGATCCACGTCCGTCTTCAGCCCACGGCAGAGACCCTTCAGGTACTCCGTCCGGGCCCGATCCACCCGCTCCTGCGCAGCCCGCACTTCGGGATCCTGCAGGGCCCACGCCCGTACGGCGATCTCCAGCTCAGCGCTGTCCGGATCCGACAGCACCAGCTTCATCAGGTGCTTCAACTTGGCCCGGGGTTCCGCGTCGGGCGCACTCTCCACGGTGTCGATCAACCGCGTGGTGAACTGCGCCTCGAAGTACGCCAAGAGCGCCGTCCGGAACCCGGCGGCGCCCTTGAAGTGGTGATAATACGACCCTTTGGTGACCCCGAGCTTCCCGGTGAGCCGCTCAATGGTCACCGCCGGCGCGCCCTCCGCCGCCAGCAGCTCCAGCCCCGCCTCGAGCCATTCGCTCCGCGTCACCATGCTGGGACCATACCATACCGTTTGGTATGGTCCCAGGTAATCAGGCGTCGGCGGCGGTGAGGGCTTCGGCTTCCACCTTGGAATGGGTCTCGGGCGTGCGGAGGTGGGAGAGGGGCTTCCAGCCGGTGGCCAGGGTGGCTACGGCGAGGACGACGGCGAAGGCGCCGACGTAGAAGGGGATCTGGACGTTGATCTCCTCGCCGAGCTTGCCGGCCAGCCAGGGGGCGATGGCGCCGCCGGAGAAGCGGACGAAGGAGTACGCCGCCGACGCCGTGCCGCGTTCGACCGGCGCGGCTGCCATCACCGCCTCGGTGATCAGGGTGTTGTTGATGCCGAGGAACAGGCCCGCGACGATCACGCCGACCGCGAGGACGGCCTTGTGGTGTGCGTAGACACCCATCACCGCGAGGTCCGCGGCGAACAGCAGCAGCGCCGTCATCACCACCGGCAGCGTGCCGAACCACCGCTGCAGCCGCGGCGCCACGAACACCGAGGTGACCGCGAGGCCGATGCCCCAGCCGAAGAAGATCAGCCCGATCTGCCGCGCCGACATCGCCAGCGGGAACGGCGTGAACGCGAGCAACGTGAAGAACCCGAAGTTGTAGAGCAGCGCCGTGATCGCGACCGTCGCCAGCGACCTGTGCCGCAACGCCTTCAGCGGCTCGAGGATCGACGTACGGCGGGCTGCCGGTGGTGACGCGGGGAGCAGGAAGGCGGTCGCCGCGAGCGCGATGGTCATCAGTACGGCGACGCCGAAGAACGGGCCGCGCCACGAGATCGTGCCGAGCTCGCCGCCGACCAGCGGGCCGGCCGCGATGCCGACGCCGAGCGCGGCCTCGTACAGGATGATCGCCTCGGCGACCGAGCCGCTGGCCGAGTTGACGATCGTGGCCAGCGCGGTCGCGATGAACAACGCGTTGCCGAGACCCCAGCCGGCCCGGAAGGCGACGATCGCGCCGATCGAGTCGGACAGGCCGGCCAGGGCGCTGAACACGACGATGATGGCCAGGCCGATCAGCAGGGTGTGCTTGGTGCCGATCCGGCTGGAGACCGCGCCGGTGATCAGCATCGCGACACCGATGACCGCCATGTAGCTGGTGAACAGCAGCGACACCTGCGACGGGCTGGCGTGCAACTGCTCGGCGATCGGCTTCAGGATCGGGTCGACCAGGCCGATGCCCATGAACGCGATCACGCAGGCGAACGCGACCGCCCAGACGGACTTGGGTTGCTTCAGAAACGAGTTGCTCACCGGGCCGAGGCCTCCAACGGATCGAGGGTGAGAATCCTGTGCACGATGGCGACCGAGGCTTCGAGGGTGGCGAGGTCGGTCGCGGGGAGTTGGCGGAGGCGGGCGGCGACGGCCGCGCCGGCTTCCTGGCGGGCGCGCTGCAGTTCGGCGTACCCGGCGTCGGTGAGGCTGATCAGGCTGGCGCGGGAGTCGGCCGGGTCGGGCTCGCGCCGTACCCAGCCCTGGTCTTCCTGGCGCTGCACGAGGTTGGACATCGTCGGCTGGGAGCACCGGTCGGCCTTCGCCAGCTCGCTGATCCGGGTCGGCCCGAGCTCGTCCAGCCGCCCGAGCAACCGCATCGCCGCGTGCGGCAACGCACTCACGTCCCGCGCCGCCAACCGCGTCAACCGCGCCGAGGCGACCACCATGTCCACACCCAGCTGCGTCAGCTCAGTCTCACTCACATCCCCCAAATATACATAGCAATACTATGCATCTCCAGTGGCCACCATCGTGACCCGAGTCACCGGCGGGCTGCAGATTGCTGCCAGCAAGGCGAACTGGAGGGTGTTGCGCTTCGCGACGGTGATGGCAACCGCGAGCCAGGCGAGTTGGACGATGGCGAAACCGGCCTCGTGCAGTACGGCGTGCCAGCTCGGATCGACTCGCCCTTCGGGTGCTCCGGTGGGGAAGCCGGCGCCTGGGTCAGTGACGAAGACGCCGGCTGCGATGAGGCCGAAGCCGAGGGTGGCGACGAAGCGCGGCAGCCAGCGGCCTTGGTCACGCAGCCCGATCGCTGCAGCGATGAACAGGGCGCCGGTGACGACGAAGTTCGCGATCTGGATCCAGCCGGCGCTGCCGAGTGCGAGCAGGCTGAGCGGATGCCGGCTGGGGTCGAACCCGTCCCGGGTGAAGGCCTGTACGGCCCACACGGCCAGGAAGAGCGGCCCGGCTGCGATGCCGCAGGCCGCGAAGTGGGGTGACGTTCATGATCTCGTCCTCTCTGCTGGGGTTGTCAGCAGAGACGTCGAAGGATCGTCGGCGATTCGGACAGGAAGCGCTCAGAGCTGCCGGGCGATGATCTCCGCGGCCGCGCTCGGCCCGTCGACGGCGGCGTACAGCTTCTGGATCCGCTCGGCGGCGGCGAGGTGGGTCTTGTCGTCGAGCATCCGTGCCGCGAGGTCGGCGAGGCTTCCGGATCGACCGAGGCGACGAGCGGCGTCGAGGCGCTCGACCAGTACGACGTTGAGGTCCTGCTCGATGTGCAGGGGGATGCCGAGGAGCGGCGTACCGCAGGCCATCGCCGTCTGCACGCTGCCCTGGCCGCCGGTGGTGACCGCGAGATCGACCTGCGGCATCACGAGATGGCTGGGCAGCACGCCTTGGACCATGATCCGGTCGGTGGTGAGGTCGGAGAGGTCGTGGATCGTGCCCGCGACCAGGAGCCGTACGTCGAGCCGGCTGAGCTCGGCGACCGCCGTACGGACCGCCGCCGGTGGGGTCGAGGTCATCGCGAGGTAGACGACCGGGCCCGGCCGGTCGAGGAACTGCTGCACCTCAGCGGGCAGCGGAAGGTCGAGATGGGCGAACAGCGGTCCGGCCGTGCGGAGCTCCGAGCCGGGGCGATAGCCCTTCCCGGGCCGCCAGGCGGCGACCTCCTCGGACGAGATGCCGAGCACCTCGGGGATCTCCGGCACCACGGAGAGATCCCCGAGTAGCAATGCGGCGAGACTGGGAATCCCTTCGACACCGAGCGATGCGGCCACTCGGTTGAAGCCGCCGCAGTACGCCGTGGTGCGGTTGGTCGTCCTGTTGACGAGGAACCGGGCGAGCCAGTCGGGCGCGTGCGCCAGGCGTGGGTCCACCGGATGCGTCGGCGCCGGCAGCAGGCGGTGCTCGAAGACCGGCGGGACGAAGCTGCCCGCGTGCTCGGTGATGACGCGTACGCCAGCCAGTCGCGAAGAGAGCAAGGTGGTCACGGTGAAGCCGGTGACGGCGACCGTGATCCCGTGCGCGCGGAAGTAGTCCGCTTCGGCGGTCACGTACATGCGGATCTCGGCGTCGTCGTACATGCTCTGCCGGGGATCGCCGAGCCCGGCGGCCGAGCCGACGAAGGCGGCCGCGCGGGCGGCGGACATGCCGGGGCCGAGGACGTCGTACTCGATGCCGGCCGCGGCGAGCAGCCGCTCGTGCGGGCCGCCATGGGTGGCGACGCGGACCGGGAGGCCGAGCGCGGTCAGGGCCCGATGGAGCTCGAGCATCCGGGACGTCTCGGACAGGTAGGCGCAGTGCGGCAGCAGACAGATCATCATTGCCCCCTTCGACGATGATAGGTAATATATTGCCTATGTCGTCATCGAACAAGACCCCGGAGCTGTTCGGAATCGGCGCGGGCTCACAACTGGCACCGTCGGTCCAGGCGTTCCGGACGACGCTGATGCTCGCCCAGAAGCTGCGGTATGCGATGGACGAGCGGCTGCGGGTGGATGGGCTCACCACTCAGCAGGCGGCCCTGATCACGGCGGTGACGGCGATAGGGAAGCCGTCGCTGGCCGAGGCGGCCGCCGCGCTGGGGAGCACGCATCAGAACGTCGCGCAGATCGTCGCCGCCTTGGTCCGCAAGGATCTGTTGCAGGTCGAGCCCGATCCCGCCGACCGGCGCCGGAAGTTGCTGTCAGCAACGAATCACAGCGCGGAGTACTGGCGGGAGCGTGACGCCGGTGACTTCGCCGCGGTGGCCGACTGGTTCGCCGACCTGAGTCCGGCCGAGCTCGAGACCTTCTGCGAGTTGTCCGGCCGGGTGATCGCGAGACTCGACGATGCTTAAGGCCGTGCTGGGCAGTACGGCTTTCTTCTTCGCCGCGCCCTGTGTGGTCGGTGGGCTGATCCCCTGGTGGATCAGCGGGTGGGCCGCGCCCCGGTTCTGGCCCGGGCTGGTGCTGGTGGCCGCCGGCGCGTACGTCGTACTGCGTGCGTTCGTGCGCTTCGTCCGGGAGGGACGCGGTACGCCGGCGCCCGTCGCGCCCACCGAGCAGCTCGTGGTCGGCGGCGACTACCGCTACGTCCGCAACCCCATGTATGTCGGCGTCGTCACCGCGATCCTCGGCCAGGCCCTCACCTTCCTGGATCCCTGGGTCCTCGGGTACGGCGTCCTCGCGTGGGCCGTGATGGCGTCCTTCGTCCGCTGGTACGAGGAGCCCGCCCTCCTCAGCCGCTACGGCGCCCAGTACGAGCAGTACCGCCGTACGGTCCCCGCCTGGCTACCGCGTCTGAAGCGCTGACGGGTCGGTCGGCTGATTTGTGCATGGGTGCAAAGTTTCAGGGTTAATAGTTTGCAGTGAGTGCAAGTTTGTTCCTAGCCTGGTCGGGTGAAACAGGCAGAGGGTGGGTTGCGGGAGCGGAAGAAGCGCGAGACGCGGGCGGCGCTTGCCGAGGCGGCGTTGCGGCTGGCGCTGGAGAAGGGCCCGGAGAACGTCACGGTCGAGGAGATCGCCGAGGCGGCCGACGTGTCGGTGCGGACCTTCTTCAACTACTTCCCGCACAAGGAGCACGCGATCCTCGGGCGCAACCCCGAGCACCTCGAGCGTGCGCTGGAGCGGATGCGGACCGCGCCCGCCGAGGTCTCCCCGCTGACCGTGATGTGGCACGTCGTCCGCGAGGTCCTGCAAGACCTG
Source organism: Kribbella sp. NPDC002412 (assembly GCF_053592935.1). Classification (NCBI taxonomy): domain Bacteria; kingdom Bacillati; phylum Actinomycetota; class Actinomycetes; order Propionibacteriales; family Kribbellaceae; genus Kribbella; species Kribbella sp. NPDC002412. The sequence goes on along the minus strand of NZ_JBSFBL010000004.1, from coordinate 216,197 downwards.
GAGAGGGACGGTGAGCTGTCGCGTCGCGGTGAGCTGATCATGCAGTCGCCGAACCTGGTCTACCAGCTGATGGTGTCCAGCTTCGACGACGAACGCCAGCTCACCGCCGCCCTCGCGGAGCGGATGGGCGAGCCGGTGACCGCCGTACGTCCCGCTCTCGTCGTCAGCGCGTCCGGCGCCGCCTGCCGGGTGGCGATGGAGCTGCACAAACAATCTCCCGACCGGCGCGTCAGCGAACTGGTCGGCGAAGGCTTCCGACTACTTGCCGAGGGCATCGACCCTGGCTTCGACAGCACCGCGAAAGGTCCCTCATGACAACGACCTCGTCACCTCAACCGGAGGCGCCGGTCGCACTCACGCCACGGCAGACCACCCAGGCCATCTCCGGCCTGATGATGGGCATGCTGGTCGCCGTACTGGCCGGCACGGTCGTGTCCACCGCGCTACCGCGGATCATCTCCGAGCTGGAGGCCAGCCAGTCCGTCTACACCTGGGTGGTCACCGTCGAGCTGCTCGCGATGACGGCCACCGTGCCGTTGTGGGGCAAGCTCGCCGACCTCTACAACAACAAGCTGCTGGTCCAGCTGTCGCTCGCGTTCTTCGTGATCGGCTCGCTGGTCGCCGGCCTCACCCCGAACGTCGAGCTGCTGCTGACCAGCCGGGTCGTCCAGGGCATCGGCGCCGGCGGCCTGACCGCGCTCGTGCAGATCGTGATGGCGGCGATCATCCCGCCGCGGGAGCTGGGCCGGTACTCCGGCATCTTCGGCGCGATCTTCGCCTCGGCGACCGTCGGCGGCCCGCTGCTCGGCGGCTTCCTGGTCGACTCGCCGCTCGGCTGGCGGGCCTGCTTCCTGGTCGGCGTCCCGTTCAGCCTGGCCGCGATCATCCTGCTGCAGCGCACGCTGCACCTGCCGACGGTACGGCGGAACGTCAGGATCGACTGGTGGGGCGCACTGCTCATCACCAGCGGCGTGAGCATCGTCCTGGTCTGGTCGACGTTCGCCGGGAACAAGTTCGACTGGGTGTCGGGCTGGAGCCTCGTGCTGGTCGGTATCGCCGTGGTCGCGCTCGCGATCGCCGTGGTGGTCGAGGCGCGGCACCCGGAGCCGATCATCCCGCTGGACCTGTTCCGCAACCGCACCGTCACCCTGTCCGTGGTCGCCAGCATGCTGGTCGGCCTGGCGATGTTCGGTGGCTCGGTGTTCCTGTCGCAGTACTTCCAGATCGCCCAGGGGCACTCGCCGACGTCGGCCGGGCTGATGAGCCTGCCGATGATCTTCGGCATGCTGATCTCGTCCACGATCGCCGGTGGCCTGATCACGAAGTACGGCAAGTGGAAGATCTACCTCGTCATCGGTGGCGTGCTGCTGCCGGTCGGGCTGGCGCTGCTCGGCACGATCGACGCGCACACCGGGACGGTCCGGATGTCGGTGTTCATGGCCGTCCTCGGTGTCGGCGTCGGCCTGGTGATGCAGAACCTGGTGCTCGCCGCGCAGAACGACGTACCGGCGCGCGAGCTCGGTGCGGCGACGTCGGTGGTGAGCTTCTTCCGCAGCATGGGCGGCACGATCGGCGTCAGCGCGCTGGGTGCGGTGCTGGCGAACAAGATCGCCGCGTCGCTCGGGATGGACGGTTCGCAGGGCGGCGGCGCCGTACCGGACATCAACACGCTGCCGGAGGAGGTGAAGGTGGCGGTGCAGGAGGCGTACGGGAACGCGACCGCGGACCTGTTCCTGATCTCGGTCCCGATCGCCGTCCTCGCGCTGGTAGCCATCCTCTTCATCAAGGAGAAGGCCCTCCTCACCACCTCGGCAACTGAGCGCCGCGCGGCCGAGGACGAGGAGGCTGGCAAGCCAGCGCCCCACTGACAACGTCCTTTGCACGATGGCGCCGCCATCGTGCAAACGACGTCGCCAGTGGGACGCTAGACGCATGATCGTTGCATTCAGCATCAGCCCTTCCGGTGGTGACGAGACCGGGGGCGTGAGTCAGGCGGTGGCCGAGGCCGTCCGCGTGGTTCGCGCCTCCGGGCTGCCGAACGAGACCAACGCGATGTTCACCAACATCGAGGGTGAGTGGGACGAGGTGATGGCCGTGGTCAAGCAGGCCGTGGGTGCGGTGGCGGCCGTCTCGCCCCGGGTCAGCCTGGTTCTCAAGGCCGACATCCGGCCCGGGTTCACCGGCCAGCTCACCGCCAAGGTCGAACGCATCGAGCAAGAGCTGTCCGACTAGTTGTTCGCCGACCGTAGCTCGTCCAGCCGGCGTCGGCCTTCCTGAGTCGCGGGTCGCCAGTCGGCTGGGAACAGACGGGAACGCTCGACGGCCGTGGCGAGCGGTACCTCGGAGAGCAGCTCCCAGAGCAGGCTCCAGCGTTCGTGCTTCGCCAGGCCGGCGCTGAGCTCGGTGAACTGCTCACCGCGCAGCAGCCCGGCGAACTCGCCGGGGTCCGACACCATCCGGCGCAGCAACTCGAAGAGACCACCGTCGATCGCTGCGCTCCGCAACTGGGCTCGCCCGGCGCTGTCGGCCGCCGCATAGGCCGCAGCAGCCGCCGCGCCGTACGGATCGGCGCGGCGGTACCGCTCGTACTTGCCCGTCAGCAGCCAGACCACGGCCCGGCGGGCCGGCTCGGACGGCGTCAGTTCGTGCTCCCGGCAGAAGTCGGCGAGCCTTGGCACCTGGTCCGCGAGCTCGTACACCTCGTCGACGAGGGTCTGGTCCTCGGCGGCCAGGATCTTGCGCTGGGCGATCCTGGCGACCGGATGATCGCCCAGCGCGGCGGCCACGACCACGACCCGGCGCATCTCCGCGGTCAGCTCGTCCTCGGCCGGGTGCAGCACGAGCAAGGCCAGGTCGGCGACTACTCGCTGCTCCACGTCCCGCTCGGGGCCGAGGTCGTTCCGGTACAGGTGAGCACGCAACGCCGGACCGCCGTTGGCGTCGATGAGCTCCCTGCACACGGTGTCGAAGGGTGGATCAGGCGAGCGACGCCTCCACCGGCGCAGCAGGCGGCGGGCAGGAGCGTGTCTTCCGATCGTCTCCGTCACCCGTACCACCGCCCCCGACTCGCGTACTCAAAAGTATGGTTCAGCGGGCGGGGTTCAGGGCAGCGACCGTCGTGTCGTAGCGGTTCTCCCGCTCTGCGTCGCGGAGGAACCGGACCCGGTTGACCAGGATCTCCTCGGCGTCCGGCTGGTCCTGGAGCAGCTTGACCGACTCGTCGACGAACTCGTCGAGCGGCATCCACTCCGGGTCCGGCACGCCGTTCAGCAGCCCGGTCTGGACCGCCGGCGGCACCAGTTCGATCACCTGGACGCCGGTGTCGGCCAGCTGGATCCGCAGGCTCTGCGTGTAGCTGTGGACGGCCGCCTTGGTCGCACTGTACGTCGGGGTGTCCACAAGCGGGACGAATGCGAGCCCGGAGGAGACGGTCATGATCACCGCGTCCGGTTTGGCCAGCAGGTACGGCGTGAACGCGGTGAGCGTGCGGATCGTGCCGAGCAGGTTGATGTCGACGACCTGCTCGGACGTGGCCAGGTGCGCCGGGTCGCGGAGGTCCTCCTCGACCATGATCCCGGCCATCGTGACGACCACGTTGAGGTCGGGGTGCTCGGTGGTGACCGTCTCGAAGGCGGCCTTGATCGAGTCCGGGTCGGCGACGTCGAGGGTGATCCCCGCGATGCCGTCCTCGGCGGCGATCTCGTCCAGCAGGTCCTTGCGGCGGCCGCTGATGATCACGGTGTTGCCGAGGTCGCGGAACCGCCGGGCCAGCTCGAGGCCGATTCCCGACGTGCCGCCGGTCATGAAGATCGTGTTGCCAGTCGTTTTCATGGCTCCAGCCTTCGCGAGCCGGGCGGCGGTAACCAGGCTCGCCTTAGCCACGGATTGGCAGGCCCTGGATAACGCGGATCCGTCCGACAGACTGGAGTACATGGAGTACGGCGACCTGTCAGATTTCCTGCGCAAACGACGCGAGGCCCTGCAGCCCGAGGACGTCGGGATGCCGCGCGGCCGGCGTCGCCGTACGCCTGGTCTCCGGCGGGAGGAGGTCGCGGCGCTGGCATCGATGTCGGCCGACTACTACAGCCGGCTCGAGGGCGGCCGGGGCCCGCAGCCGTCGGTCGACATGCTGGGCGCGATCGCCCGCGCGCTACGGCTGACGACTGAAGAGCGCGACCACTTGTTCGTGCTCGCCGGCCACGGCACGCCGCCGCGGACCACGCGGAACTGTCACGTCGACCCCGGGATGCTGCGGATCCTCGACCGGCTGCAGGACACACCCGCGATGCTGCTCAACCGGTGCGGCGACACCCTCGCCCAGACCCCGGCGCACGTCGCGTTCGCCGGTGAGCAGACCAACTACGAAGGCTTCGAGCGCAGTGAGGCCTACCGCTGGTTCACCGATCCGGCGTCCCGGACGCTGTACGTGGAGCAGGAGGTCGCGACCCACAGCCGGATGCTGGTCTCGATGCTCCGCTCGGTCGCCACCGCGGACGGCCCGAAGTCGTACGCCGCCACCCTCGTCAAGACCCTGCAGAAGACCAGCCCTGAGTTCGCCGAGATCTGGGAGCGGCACGAGGTCGGCATCGCGCACAGCCGGACCAAGCACTTCAACCACCCGGTCGTCGGCGAGCTCGAGCTGTACTGCGAGGTCATCGACAACCGGGATCAGCAGCAGACGCTCGTAGTCTTCACCGCGACCCCTGGCAGCGAGAGCGCGGAGAAGCTGCAACTCCTGTCGGTGCTGGGAAGTCAGACACTCGATCCGGCGCGCTGAACCGTCGTACGGCGGCTCAGGTAGAAGGCGAAGAGCGCGGTCGGGAAGAACATCACGATGCCGTAGACGGCGACCGGGATGGACATCTCGCTGTTGCCGAGCAGGCTCGGGCTCAGCGCGATCGTGAGCGCCAGCGTCGCGTTGTGGATGCCGATCTCCATCGAGCACGCGATCGACTGCCGCTCACCCAGGTTGGCCAGCCGCGGTACGGCGTACCCGAGAGCGAGACTGAGGACGTTCAGCAGGACGGCGACCACGCCGACGGCGGCGATGTAGTCGAGGACGTTGTCGCGCTCGCTGTAGATCGCGGCGAAGATCACCAGCGCCAGCACGAGGATCGAGCCGATCTTCACCGGCCGGGCCATCCGGTCGGCGAACCCGGGCAGCTTGTTGCGGATCAGCATGCCGAGGGCGACCGGGACCAGCACGATCGCGAACACCTGCAGCATCTTCACCGGTTGCAGGCCGATCTCGCCGTCGCCGAGGAAGTGGTCGAGGGACAGGTTCACCACGATCGGCAGGGTGATCACGGCGAGCACCGAGTTCACCGCGGTCAGGGTGACGTTGAGGGCGACGTCGCCGCCGGCCAGGTGGCTGAAGAGGTTCGCCGTCGTGCCGCCGGGGGAGGCGGCCAGCAGCATCATCCCGACGGCCAGGGCCGGCGCCAGCCCGAAGAGCTTGACCAGGCCGAAGCAGATGAGCGGCAGCAGGAGCACCTGGACGCCGAGTGCCACCAGGACGGCTCGCGGCATCCGCAGTACCCGGCTGAAGTCCGCGACGGTCAGGGTCAGGCCGAGGCCGAGCATGATGATCGCGAGGGCGATCGGCAGCAGCACCGAGGTGAGCACGGAGTCGTCCATCGGCAGGCCCCCTTCGAACGTTGGTGGCTCAGGGTGACAGCGGGACGGTCGGACGGCAAGAGTTCCGGGACCGGCGGACCCTTTACCCGGCTTTTCGCCATGAGTTAATTTAAGTTCTGAAATCTCATTGCGTAACCGCTTCGTGACTGAGGGGATCCGCCCATGCCCGCTCGGAAACTGCTGCCTGCCCTGCTCGCGCTCCTGCTCTGCCTGGTCTCGGGCAGTACGGCGGCCGCGCAGCCGGCCGCGACCTTCAACGTGCTCGCGTTCTACAGCGGCACCTGGGATGCCGCGCACATCGACTTCGTGAAGGAGGCGAACCAGCGGTTCCCGCAGTTCGGGGCCCAGCACGGGTTCACTTACACCGCGACCAACAACTGGGACCAGCTGAACAACCTGAGCGCCTCGCAGTACCAGGTGGCGATGTTCCTGGACGACTCGCCGCACACCGACGCGCAGCGGACCGGGTTCCAGCGGTACATGACCAACGGCGGCGCGTTCTTCGGCTTCCACGTGACCGCGTACAACGACGCGAGCGGCGGCTGGGCGTGGTTCAACAACACCTTCCTCGGCACCGGGCGGTTCAAGTCGAACACCTGGGGACCGACCGCGGTCACGCTGAAGACCGAGAACCGGACGCACCCGTCGCTGGTCAACACCGGCGCGACGTTCCGCTCGTCGGTCAGCGAGTGGTACAGCTGGCAGAACGACCTGCGGGCCAACGCCGACATCCAGATCCTGGCCTCGATCGACCCGTCCAGCTTCCCGGTCGGCACCGACCCGAACCAGACCTGGTACAGCGGCTACTACCCGATCGTCTGGACCAACAAGAACTACAAGATGATCTACGCCAACTTCGGCCACAACGCGATGAACTACGAGACCAACACCCGGCTCTCGTCGACCTTCGACAGCCCGGCGCAGAACCAGTTCATGATGGACGCGCTCAAGTGGCTCGGCGGCGCCGGTACGACGCCGCCGGTCGACCAGCCGTCGCCGACGACCTGGTACTCGATCGCCAACAAGGGCAACGGAAAGTGCGTCGACGCCCGCGCCGCCGGGACCGCCAACGGCACGGTGATCCAGCAGTACAGCTGCAACGGCACGCAGGCGCAGCAGTACCAGTTCCAGCCGACGTCCGACGGATTCACCCGGGTCAACAACCGCAACGACGCCACGAAGTCGATCGACGTCACCAACGTGTCGTCCGCCGACAATGCCGGCCTGCAGTTGTGGACGTATGGCGGTGGCGCAAACCAGCAGTGGAAGGCAGTCGCCGAAGGCGACGGCTATTTCCACTTCGTCAGCCGGCTGAGCAACAAATGCCTGACCGTCCCGAACGGCTCCACCGCCGACAGCACCCAATTGGTGCAACTGACCTGCACCGGAAATTCTGCTCAGTCTTTCCGGCTGACCGGGATGTGAATCTGGGCTAGGTTCCCGGCATGAGAATCCTGCGTGTGGCCGCTGTTGCGGCAGGAGGTCTGCTGTTGATGTCCCAGCTCGTCCCCGCCGCCCAGGCGGGCGGGCAGCCGTCGTACCAGTGGGAGCTGACGCCGACCGGGAGTACGGCGCAGTTCCGCGGGCTGGCTGCGGTGAGCAAGGACGTCGCGTGGGTCGGCGGGTCGGGCGGGCAGGTGCTGCGGACCGTCGACGGCGGGAAGAGCTGGCAGAACGTCAGCCCGGCCGGGGCCGAGACCGTGCAGTTCCGCGACGTCGAGGCGTTCGACGCGAAGCGCGCCGTCGTCCTGTCGATCGGGAACGGCGGGGACTCGCGCGTCTACCGGACCGTGGACGGCGGGAAGTCGTGGACCGAGACGTTCCGCAACCCCGACCCGAACGCCTTCTACGACTGCCTGGACTTCTGGGACAACAAGCGCGGTCTGGCGCTGAGCGACCCGGTCGACGGGAAGTTCCGGATCCTGGCGACCGCGGACGGCGGCAAGTCGTGGCAGGTGCAGCCGACGGCGGGGATGCCGGCCGCGCTGCCGGGTGAGTTCGCGTTCGCGGCCAGTGGGACCTGCCTGGTCGCCGGGCCCGGCCGTACGGCGTGGTTCGCGACCGGCGGCGGGGACCGGCCGCGGGTGTTCCGGACCGTTGACGGAGGCAAGCACTGGACGGTCGCCGACTCGCCGATGGCCAGTGGCGAGGCGGCCGGCATCTTCAGCCTCGCCTTCCGCAACTCGCTGTTCGGGGTCGCGGTCGGCGGTGACTTCCTCAAGCCGACCGAGGCGGTGAAGGCCGCGTCGGTGACGTACGACGGGGGTCGCAGCTGGAAGCTGGTTCCGGCCGACAAGGCGCCGAAGGGCTACCGGAGTGGGTCCGCGTTCGTGCCGAACACCCCCGGTACCGTCATCGCCGTGGGTCCGTCGGGCAGCGATGTCAGCTACGACGGCGGACGCAGCTGGAAGCAGTTCTACGACGGCAGCTTCGACAGCGTCGAGTGCGCCGGGCACGGGAGCAAGGCGGGTTGCTGGGCGTCCGGGGCCAAGGGCGCGGTCGCTCGGCTGACGCGCTGATGTTCAGGTCGGCGACACTCGTACGTCGTGCGGGGGTCGCCGACGACCCGACAGGATGAGGGCATGCGCAAACTGGTGCTGGGGACTATTGCGGGACTGTTGATGCTCCTACCTACCGCGGCCGCCGCCGAGGCGGGCACGACCGGCGTGCCCGGTCGCCCGCTGACCGTGGCGACCTACAACATCCACCACGGCGCCGGGATCGACGGCGTCCTGGACCTCGAACGGATCGCCGTACTGCTGGAGGAGACCGGCGCGGACGTGATCGGGCTGCAGGAGGTGGATCGGCACTGGAGCGAGCGGAGCAACTGGGTCGACCAGCCGGCCTGGTTCGCCAAGCGGCTGAAGATGCACTACGGGTACGCCGCCAACCTCGACCTGCCGCCGTTGAACCCGGGCGAGCCGCGCCGTCAGTACGGTACGGCGATCCTGTCGAAGTACCCGATCAAGGACTTCACCAACACCCTGCTGCCGCTCTACCCGACCGGTGAGCAGCGTGGACTGTCGGTCGCGACGCTGAAGGTGCGCGGGGCCGAGCTGCGGTTCGCGAACACCCACCTGACGCACAACAACAACGCCGAGCGGCTGGAGCAGGCCCAGAAGGTGGTCGAGCTCCTGGGCGGCTCGAGGAAGCCGACGATGCTGGTCGGCGACCTGAACGCCCGGCCGGACACCCCGGAGATCAAGACGCTGACGGCCCTACTGAACGACACCTGGCCGGCCGTCGGGACCGGGCCCGGGTACACCTCCCCGGCGGAGAACCCGACTGCCCGGATCGACTACCTGCTGCACAGCTCGCAGCTGCGGCCGACGAAGGCTTCGGTCCCGGTCTCGCCGGCGTCCGACCACCTCCCGGTCGTCGCTTCCTACACCCTTCGCTGACCGCACCTACCGCCAAGACGGCGCCCTCCGGCTGATGCCGGACGGGCGCCGTTCTGTTGCTCCGGGTGACCAATTGCGCGAAATTACAAGCTTGTAGTTTGTCAAGTCGACACGCAGGTGAAACAAAGTTACTTGTGTGAAAAGTGTTCCCAATGGGGCTGCAGGCAACTAGTGTCACGTATGAGGTCCAGGAGGACCAAAAGTTCACGAACCCTGGGGAAGGGGTTCGTGACCGGCGGAAGGAACGACCCGATGCGGACGCCTCCAGGGGCCACGTCCGGCGGGCGGGTCGCGAGCACCGGGAAGACCGGCAGAGCGTTGCTCTCCGGCGTGCTCGCGGTCTGTCTGGCCGGCTCGATGGCCGTGATTCCGGTCCAGGCCGAGGCCAAGCCGAAGCCGCCGGTCATTCCGTCCAAGGCCGCGGTCGAGCGGGCCAAGCAGGCCGCCACCGCGAAGGCCGTCCAGGTCAAGGCGATCGAGAACCAGCTGGCCGCCGCGAACGCCCGGCTCGAGCAGCTCGGGGTCGCGTCCGGGATCGCCGCCGAGGCCTACAACGGCGCCGTCTACCGGCTGCAGCAGGCGAAGGCGGAGGCCACGCAGGCGGCGGCCCGGGCAGCCAAGGCGCAGAAGACGCTGACGGCCCAGCGGCAGCAGATCGGCCGGTTCGCCGCGGCGTCGTACCAAGGTGGTGGCGACGTGGCGAAGCTTGCGCCGCTGTTCACCGCGGAGGGTCCGCAGCAGCTGCTCGACTCGGCTGGCGCGGCCCGCTCGGTGTCGGCCGCGATGCAGGGTTCGTACCTGCGCTTCACCGCGACCCAGGTGATGGCGAACCTGTTCAAGGTGCAGGCCGACGAGGCAGTCAAGAAGGTGAAGAAGGCCACCGACGAGGCGGCCAAGGCGAAGGCCGCGGCTGAGGCGGCCGAGCGGGCGCAGGCGTCCGCGGTGACCGCGATGGGCGTTCAGCGCACGCAGGCGATCACGCAGCTCGCCGTACTGCAGAACACGTCGGTCCAGGTGGCCGCCCAGCGGCAGCGGGGACTCGAGGAGCTTGCGCGCCAGCGCGCCGCCGCCATCGCCGCGAAGAAGGCGGCCGAGCTGCGCCGCCGGATCGCCGCCCGGGAGGCCGCCGAGCGGGCCCGGGAAGCGGCCGAGCAGGCCCGGGAGGAGCGCGAGCGGGCCCGGGAGGAGCGCGAGCGGCGCGAGGAGCAGCGGGAGAAGCCCAGCACGAAGCCGCCGAAGAAGAAGCAGCCCGACCGGCCGCGTGAGGACGACCGTCCGGCCCGCAAGGGCGCTCAGGCCGCGATCGAGTTCGCGCTCGACCAGATCGGTGACATGTACCTGTGGGGCGGCACCGGGCCGTCGCGCTGGGACTGCTCCGGCCTGACCCAAGGCGCCTGGGCGAAGGCCGGGGTGTACCTGCCGCACTACAGCGTCGCGCAGTACGAGCAGGTCCGGCACATCGACGAGGACGAGCTCCGGCCGGGCGACCTGATCTTCTGGTCGACCGACCCCGACGACCCGGGCACGATCCACCACGTCGCGATGTACATCGGCGACGGGCGGATGGTGCACGCGCCGCGCTCCGGCAAGCCGGTGCAGATCGACAGCGTGTACTACTGGGAGCCGCCGGACTTCTTCGGCCGCCCGTGATGAAACCCCTGCGCAGCAAGGCGAAACTCGCCTCCGCGATGTCCCGGGTCCGGCGTCGCCGGCCGGGCGTGGAGGCGAGTCAGGCGGGTACGCCGTCGAGCGCCGTGAGCAACGAAGTGCCGGGCCGCCCGGACCCGGCCGCGCGGCCGGACGCTACGCCGTACTCGCTGATCGGCTGGTAGGCGCGACGGCGCTCAGTGGCCTTCGGTCTTGAGGCGTTCGAAGGAGGCGCTGATCTCGGTCTCGGCGTCGGTCCGGCCGACCCAGGTGGCGCCCTCGACGGACTTGCCCGGCTCCAGGTCCTTGTAGACCTCGAAGAAGTGCTGGATCTCCAGCCGGTCGAACTCCGGCACGTGGTGGATGTCGCGCAGGTGCTCCTGCCGCGGGTCGCCGGCCGGGACGCAGAGGACCTTGTCGTCCGGGCCCTTCTCGTCGGTCATCCGGAACATGCCGATCGCGCGGGCGCGGATCAGGCAGCCGGGGAAGGTCGGCTCGGTGAGCAGCACCAGCGCGTCCAGGGGGTCGCCGTCCTGGCCCAGGGTGTCCTCGATGAACCCGTAGTCGGACGGGTACTGGGTCGCCGTGAAGAGGGTCCGGTCCAGCCGCAGCCGGCCCGTCTTGTGGTCCAGCTCGTACTTGTTGCGGGTGCCCTTGGGGATCTCGATGAAGACGTCGAACTCCATACGGCAGATACTGTCACGGTTCCGACCGACGAATTGACAGGAGCAGCCCGGTGGTCCGTCCTCCTCGTGCGGCGTTCGTCACGCTGCTCGCCACAGCGCTCAGCGTGAGCCTGGCGGGCGGAGCAGGCGCCGTACCCGGATCTCTCCCGATCGCGCAGGTCCAGGCGCCGGCTGTGCTGGCCCCGGCGAAGGCGGAGGGCGTCGCGCCGACCGCGGCCGGCGTGCAGAAGGCGCTGGCGGCGATCCTCGCGGACCCGGCGCTGGGCAAGCACCGGGGCATCTACGTGTACGACGCCTCGCGCGGCAAGGCGGTGTTCTCGGTCGGGTCCGCGACGCCGTACGTGCCGGCCTCCACGCTGAAGCTGCTGACGACGGTGTCGGCGCTGGAGACGCTCGGCGCCGACCACACGTTCGCCACCAAGGTGGTCAGCGCGGCGAAGGGCTCGATCGTCCTGGTCGGCGGCGGCGACCCGCTGCTGACCGTCAAGCGCCAGACCGATCCCACCGACTACCCGACGCGGGCGTCCCTGCAGACCCTGGCGGCCAGTACGGCGAAGGCGCTCAAGGCGCAGGGCGTCACCAGCGTCACGCTCGGGTACGACGCCTCGCTGTTCACCGGACCGGCGGCGAACGCGAACTGGGAGCCGAACTACATCACCGAAGGCATCGCAGCTCCCACGTCGGCGCTCTGGGTGAACGAGGGCCGATTGAGTCCAGGCATGGCCAAGCGGGCCGCCTCCCCGTCGCAGGCCGCGGCCACCGCGTTCGCTGCTCAGCTCAAGGCGTCCGGGATCAAGGTGGCCGGTGCTGTGAAGCGCGCGGTCGCGCCGACTTCCGCTGAGCCGCTTGCGCAGGTCGCGTCGCCCACGGTCGGCGAGATCGTCGAGTACGTGAACCTGCACAGCGACAACGACGGCGCCGAGGTCCTGCTCCGGCACGTCGGCCTGGCGACCAAGAACGGCGGGTCGTCCGCCGGTGGGGTCCTGGGCGTGAAGGCGACGCTGACCAAGCTCGGCCTGAACGTCAGCAAGGCCACCATCGAGGACGGCAGCGGGCTGTCGCGGACGAACCACGTGCCGCTGGATTTGCTGGCCGGTGCGGTCCGTGTGGCCGCGTCGGAGGACCACCCGGAGCTGCGGCACCTGCTGACCGGCCTGCCTGTCGCTGGGTTCACTGGCAGCCTCGAGGACCGGTTCGGCGGGGCCGGTGCGGGCACGGGCACCGGACTGGTCCGGGCGAAGACCGGCACGCTGACCGGAGTCCACAGCCTGGCCGGGATGGTCCGTGACCGCACTGGCACGCTCTTGGTGTTCGCCGTCGCGTCCGACAGCGTGCCGGTTCCCAAGACGCTGGCTGCCCGGGCAGCCCTCGACAGAGCCGCCGCAGCCCTGGCCAATTGCGGCTGCGCGGTCTGATCGGGGGGCGCATGTTGGGACATGCGACTAGGGTCGACACATGAGTACGGAAGGCCCGACTGCGGCGGAGATGGTCGACTGGCAGTTGGCGACGGGAGTTGCGCGCAAGTTGCTGCGGCCCGGCCCGGCGGTCAGCCGCGCCGAGGCGGACCAGGTGGTTGCCGAGCTGCGCCAGTTCGCGGCCGACTCGGAGCACCACGTGCGGGAGTTCACCGGGCTGCAGGCCACCTCGGCCACCGCGCCCGTGGTGATCGTGGACCGGCCGGGCTGGGTGCAGGCGAACGCGGACGGCTTCCGCACCGTGCTGCAGCCGCTGGCGGACAAGCTGCGCGAGAAGGCCGAGCGGGCCGGCGGGCTGTCGTCCGCGGTCGGCTCGCGGGTGACGGCGATCGAGGCCGGTGCGCTGCTCGCGTTCCTGTCCTCCCGGGTGCTGGGTCAGTTCGACCCGTTCTACCCGGCGCAGCCCGACCCTGACCGGCCCGGGCTGACCGGCCGGCTGCTGCTGGTCGCGCCCAACGTGATGCACGTCGAGTCCGAGTTGGGCGTCGTACCGCGGGACTTCCGGCTGTGGGTGTGCCTGCACGAGGAGACCCACCGGGTGCAGTTCACCGCGGTGCCGTGGCTGCGGGACCACCTGCGGTCCGAGATCGCGCTGTTCCTCGACCAGGCCGAGCTGGACCCGTCGGCGTACGCGGCGATGTTCCGGGAGGCCGTGCAGCGGCTGGGGCGGTCGGTGCGGGGCGAGGCCGAGCTGAGCCTGGTCGACCTGATGCAGTCGCCCGAGCAACGGGCCGTGCTGGACCGGCTGACCGCGGTCATGTCGTTGCTGGAAGGGCACGCCGACTTCGTGATGGACGGGGTCGGGCCGTCGGTGATCCCGACTGTGGACACCATCCGGTCCAAGTTCACGTCCCGCCGGCAGAGCGGCAACCCGGTGGACCAGTTGCTGAAGCGGCTGCTCGGGCTGGACGCCAAGCTGCGGCAGTACAAGGACGGCGCGGCGTTCGTCCGCCGAGTGGTCGACCAGGTCGGCATGGAGGGCTTCAACCGGGTCTGGACCGGGCCGAACACCCTGCCGACCAAGCACGAGATCGCGAATCCCGATGCCTGGGTCACCCGACTCCACGGCTGAGCCGCCGAGCCGGACGGCGGCCGAGGAGCTCGTCGAGCACCGGAGGGGGAAGTTGCACCCCGCCGTAGCCCGAACGCGGGAGGCGGTGCGCGTCATGCTCTCCGAGCTGCCCCAGGGCACCACCGTTCTGGTGGCCTGCTCCGGCGGCACCGACTCACTGGCCTTGGCGGCCGCGACTGCGTTCGAGGCCCCGAAGCTGAAGCTGCGGGCGGGTGCCGTCGTCGTGGACCACGGGCTGCAGGCTGACTCGACCCACACAGCGGAGATCGCCGCCGACCAGTGCCGGTCGCTGGGCCTCGATCCGGTCCAGGTCCGACCCGTGGAGGTCGGCAGCGATGGCGGCCCCGAGGGAGCCGCCCGCACGGCCCGGTACGACGCTCTGCGCGACGCGGCCGACGAGCTCGGGGCGGACGTCGTACTGCTGGCTCACACTCGGGACGACCAGGCCGAGACTGTATTGCTGGGGCTGGCGCGGGGCTCAGGGGCCCGATCGCTCGCTGGGATGGCCCCGGTCGCCGGTCTGCTGCGCCGGCCCTTTCTGGAGCTCCCGCGGGCGACCACCGCGGCCGCGTGCATCGCGTCCGGGCTGCGGCCGTGGCACGACCCGCACAACGAGGACCCGCAGTTCACCCGGGTCCGGGTGCGCCACGAGGTGCTCCCGGTGCTCGAGGAGGCGCTCGGTCCGGGGGTGATGGAGGCATTGGCCCGTACGGCGGGGCTACTGCGGGCCGACGCGGATGCGCTCGACATGCTCGCGGCGGACGCTGCGGAGACGTCGGTACGCCGTACTGACAACGAGGTGCACTGCGATATCGGCACGCTGGCTGCCGAGCCGGACGCCGTACGGACCAGAGTGTTGCGGCAGGCCGCGCTGGAAGCCGGGTGCCGGGCGACGGACCTGACCGCCGGGCACATCGCGGCCGTCGACGCGTTGGTCACCGGCTGGCGCGGGCAGCGCTGGATCGACCTGCCGCAGGGCGTCCGGGCGGCACGAAGGGGCGGATTCATCGTCCTGGGCCCGGATGTGACAGGCTGATCGCGTGGATGCGGCGGACATCGAGAAGGACCTGACCAAGATCCATTACACCGAGGACCAGATCCAGGCGAAGCTGCGGGAGCTGGCCGGCCGGATCGAGCGGGACTACGAGGGCAAGGACCTGCTCCTGGTCGGCGTCCTGCGCGGCGCGGTGATGGTGATGGCCGACCTGGCCCGGTCGTTCAACCGGCACGTGGAGATGGACTGGATGGCCATCTCGTCGTACGGGTCGGGCACCAAGTCGTCCGGTGTGGTCCGGATCCAGAAGGACCTGGACACCGACATCACCAACCGGCACGTGCTGATCGTCGAGGACATCATCGACACCGGGCTGACGCTGAGCTGGCTGGTCAGCAACCTGGAGTCCCGCAAACCCGCCTCGCTGGAGCTCTGCACCGCGTTCGTGAAGCCGGACGCCGCCAAGATGGCGGTCCCGGTGAAGTACGTCGGCCTGGAGTTGCCGGACGAGTTCGTCGTCGGGTACGGGCTCGACTACGCAGAGAAGTACCGGAACCTGCGCTGCGTCGCGACGCTGGCCCCGCACGTCTACTCCTGATCGGTGCCGCAGGGCAGACTTGGTGACAGCCTGTACAACAGGTCGTACCGTCCTTTGGTGACCCTCGTGCTGTGTTGTCTTGTGCGGCACGAGACACTTGGACTGGTGTTACCGTCTCAAGCCCGCATACCCGGGCCTGCCGAGCTAGGAGGGACGGGGCGTAGGCCTCGATCATGGACGTGAAGCGCATCTTCCGCGGACCCCTGTTCTGGATCGTCGTCGCCTTCCTGGGCGTACTGGTGATCGGACAGCTCCTGACCGGCTCGACCGGGTACAAGACCGAGCCGACCGGGCAGGTCGTGCAGCTGATCCAGCAGGCCACCAGCTCGTCGGACAAGACGATCAAGTCGGTCACGCTGATCGACCCCGACCAGGAGATCCGGGTCGAGAAGACCGACGGCACCAAGGTCCGGGCGCACTGGGTCGACGGCCAGGCCAACACGCTGGGCCAGGCGGTGCAGAAGCTCTACGACGACAAGAAGATCGAGCGGTACGACGTCGAGAACCCGAAGCCGAGCTTCATCGGCCAGGTGTTCTCCACCCTGATCCCGTTCCTGCTGATCGCGGTCGTCTTCATCTTCCTGATGAACTCCATGCAGGGCGGCGGCTCCCGGGTGATGAGCTTCGCCAAGTCCAAGGCCAAGCTGATCACCAAGGACACCCCGAAGACCACGTTCGCGGACGTGGCCGGCTGTGACGAGGCGATCGAGGAGCTCGGCGAGATCAAGGAGTTCCTCCAGGAGCCGGGCAAGTTCCAGGCGGTCGGCGCGAAGATCCCGAAGGGCGTGCTGCTCTACGGCCAGCCCGGTACCGGCAAGACGCTGCTGGCCCGCGCGGTGGCCGGCGAGGCCGGGGTGCCGTTCTACTCGATCTCCGGCTCGGACTTCGTCGAGATGTTCGTCGGCGTCGGCGCCTCCCGGGTCCGCGACCTGTTCGAGCAGGCCAAGACGAACGCCCCGGCGATCGTGTTCATCGACGAGATCGACGCCGTCGGCCGGCACCGTGGCGCGGGCCTCGGCGGCGGTCACGACGAGCGCGAGCAGACCCTGAACCAGCTGCTGGTCGAGATGGACGGCTTCGACGTCCGCGGCGGTGTGATCCTGATCGCGGCCACCAACCGGCCCGACGTGCTCGACCCGGCGCTGCTGCGGCCCGGCCGGTTCGACCGGCAGATCGCCGTCGACGCGCCGGACCTGCCCGGTCGCGAGCAGATCCTGAAGGTGCACGCCCGCGGCAAGCCGATGGCGCAGGACGTGGACCTGACCGCCGTCGCCCGCCGTACGCCGGGCTTCACCGGCGCCGACCTGGCCAACGTGCTGAACGAGGCGGCCCTGCTGACCGCTCGCTCGAACATGCAGGTGATCGACAACAAGGCCCTGGACGAGGCGATCGACCGTGTCATCGCCGGCCCGCAGCGCCGGACCCGGCTGATGTCGGACAAGGAGAAGGTGCTGACGGCGTACCACGAGGGCGGGCACGCCCTGGTCGCCGCCGCGCTGCCGCACTCCGACCCGGTCCAGAAGGTGACGATCCTGCCGCGTGGCCGGGCGCTCGGCTACACGATGGTGATGCCGGACGAGGACAAGTACTCGACCACCCGGTCCGAGATGCTGGACAAGCTGGCCTACATGCTCGGTGGCCGCGCGGCCGAGGAGATGGTCTTCCACGACCCGACCACCGGCGCCAGCAACGACATCGAGAAGGCGACCGCGCTGGCCCGCGCCATGGTCACGCAGTACGGCATGACCGAGCGGCTCGGCGCGATCAAGTTCGGCCAGGACAGCAGCGAGCCGTTCCTGGGCCGCGACCTGGGCAGCCAGCGGAACTACTCCGAGGAGATCGCTGCCGCGGTCGACGAGGAGGTCGGCAAGCTGATCCTGAACGCGCACCAGGAGGCTTTCGACATCCTGGTCGAGAACCGCGCGGTGCTCGACCACCTGGTCGAGGAGCTCCTGGAGAAGGAGACCCTGGACAAGCACGAGATCGCCCGGGTGTTCGCGCCGGTGGTCAAGCGGGAGCGGCGGCCGGCCTGGACCGGTTCGTCCACCCGGGTTCCCTCGGACCAGCCGCCGGTGATGCCGGTGCCGTCGCGCGCCGAGCAGAACGGCTCGCTGTCCGACGTGCTGCCGGGCGGAGCGGTCGGCCCCGACGAGGCCGTCAAGCCCCCGAACTACGGGAGCGGCCCGACCCCGCCGTCGCCGAAGGACTGAGAAAAGACGGGGATGGAGTGAGATCGTCTCCGAAGGACTGAGTTCTGATGCGAACGCCGCCACCCGCAGAGGTGGCGGCGTTCGTGTTTTCCGCTGTCTAGAGTGGCGGGATGACGTCGCCGAAGTTCGACCATGCGCGGGCTGAGCGGGCCGTGCGGGAGCTGTTGATCGCGATCGGGGAGGACCCCGACCGCGAGGGCCTGATGGACACCCCGGCCCGGGTGGCCCGCTCGTACGCGGAGATGACCGGCGGACTGGGACAACGCGCCGAGGACGTGCTCACCACCACGTTCGACATCGGTCACGACGAGATGATCCTGGTCAAGGACATCGAGGTATGGAGCCTGTGCGAGCACCACCTGGTGCCGTTCACGGGGGTCGCGCACGTCGGGTACATCCCGAGCCGGGAGGGCCGCATCACCGGCCTGTCGAAGCTGGCCCGGCTGGTCGACGTGTACGCCAAGCGCCCGCAGGTGCAGGAGCGCCTGACCACCCAGGTCGCCGACTCCCTGCTCGAGCTCCTCGAGCCGCGCGGCGTGATCGTGGTGATCGAGTGCGAGCACCTCTGCATGACCATGCGCGGCGTCCGCAAACCCGGCGCCAAGACCATCACCTCCGCCGTCCGCGGCCAGCTCCGCAACCCGGTCACCCGCGCCGAGGCGATGAGCCTGATCGTCGGCTGACCGTAGCCCCCGAAGGTCCTCGTTCGTTGGGGTTTGAGAGCCGATGTCTGTGGACATTCTGTCGCCGAGCGTTTACTTTCCGTAGTGGCGCTCGGTCGACGGGGATCGGGCACCGGCGTGAGGAGGACAGGATGTCAGGGCGTTACCGGGTCGGCGCCGCACTTGCCGGAGCCGTCGTACTGACGGCGGCTGGGCTGGTCGCGGCGAACTGGGCCAACGCCGAGTCCCGCGGCGATCGGCAGACCGCACAGGCAGGCCCGGTCGGCCAGGTGACGGGCCAGTCGCCGCTGCTGGCGGAGACGGTGGAGTCGCAGCTCGGGTCCAAGGCCGTCGGGAGCTACTACGACGACGCCGGTGAACTCGTGGTCGCGGTGTCCGACCTCGCCGCCGCACAGCTGGTCCGCGACGCCGGCGCGATCCCCAAGCTGGTCCGCTTCACCGCCGACCAACTGAACGCCGTACAGGGCGAGCTGAACCGGCTGGCCAGCAGCTCCAGCGCCGGCAAGGTCCGGTCCTGGTACGTCGACCCCATCTCAGGGACCGTGGTGGTCAGCGTGCCGAAGGGCGCGCACGACCTGATCACCGAGCGGTTCCTCGAGCGGGCCAAGGCGAACGGCGACCAGGTGACGATCCGGACCGTGACCGGCCAGGTGACGACGACCGCCGACGACTTCGGCCTGCGCGGCGGGCTGCAGGTGGACAAGAACACCGGGTACGTCTGCTCGCTCGGGTTCAACGCCCGGACCACCAAGGGCACCCGGATCTTCCTGACCGCCGGGCACTGCACGGCCGGCAAGCCGTCGTTCTCCCGGAACGGGTACGTGCTCGGCAACACCCGGACCTCCAGCTTCCCGGGCAACGACTTCGGCACGGTCGGTGTGATCGAGGGCTGGGACCAGCAGGGGTACGTCGAGGGCTGGGGAGCCGGGAACGTCGCGGTCAAGGGGATCGGGAACGCCACCATCGGCTCGACGCTGTGCAAGTCGGGCAAGAGCACCGGCTGGACCTGTGGGCGGATCGTCGCGCGCAACGTGACTGTGAACTACGGGAACAACAAGGTCGTCCGCGGGTTGTTCCAGCACACCGCATGCACCGAGGGCGGCGACTCCGGCGGGGCGAACATGACCGGCAACTACGCCCAGGGCATCTCCAGCGGCGCGGCGCTGATCAACGGCCAGTGCCTGGAGAAGCACGGCCAGACCAACGAGTCCTATGCGCAACCCGTAGCCGAAGCCCTCAAAGCCACCAAGTCCCGGCTCGTCCTCAGCAACTGAAAGCTCTCCGCCGGCAAGCCGGCGGGTGGTGGGGTGAGCCGTCGCCGAGGCCCTCAAAGCCACCAAGTCCCGGCTCGTCCTCAGCAACTGAGAGGCCACCAAGCCCAGGTTGGTTCTCAGTAACTGATGCGGGTGGCTCCCCGGGGGTCGGTGGGGGCTACTAGTGTGTGTGGGTGGGAACTGAGCCGTGGGTTGACGTCGACGGGTTGCCGAAGCTGAACCGGTGCCTGGTGATGGGTGTTGTCAACGTCACGCCCGACTCGTTCTCCGACGGCGGGGAGTGGTACGAGCCGGCGGCCGCGATCAAGCACGGGCGGGAGCTGCTGGCCGAGGGCGCCGACCTGCTGGACGTCGGCGGGGAGTCGACTCGCCCCGGCGCCGAGCGGCCGGCCCCGGAGGAGGAGATCCGCCGGGTGCTCCCGGTGATCGAGACGCTCGCGGCCGAAGGCGCGCTGATCTCGGTCGACACGATGCGCGCCAACGTGGCCGAGCTCGCGCTCGACGCCGGCGCGGTGATGATCAACGACGTGTCCGGCGGCCAGGCCGACCCGGACATGCTCCCGCTGGTGGCCGAACGCCGTACGCCCTACGTCTGCATGCACTGGCGCGGGCACTCGATCGACATGCAGAACAAGGCCGAGTACGACGACGTGGTCGCCGAGGTGATCGCCGAGCTCGCCGAGCGGATCGACGTGATGCGCCGGGCCGGCCTCGACCTGAGCCGGGTCGCCCTCGACCCCGGGCTCGGTTTCGCGAAGAACGCGGACCACAACTGGGAGATTCTGCGCCGGCTGCGGGAATTCGCCGTACTGGGTAGACCGTTGCTGATCGGTGCGTCCCGGAAGACGTTCCTCGGTAGGCTGCTCGCCGACGAGCAGACCGGTGAACCCAGACCGGCCGTACGACGAGACGACGCGAGCGCGGCTGTTTCCGCCCTGGCCGCCGCAGCGGGAGCCTGGTGTGTCCGGGCCCACGCGGTGGCGCCCAGCGCGGACGCGGTCCGGGTGGCGAAGAGATGGGGAACGGTATGACGGACGGAACCGGCGGCGGTCCGCGGCACGGCACCAACGGTGAGGGTGCGCGCGGCGCCACGGTCGAGGACGTCGTGCTGACCGCCAACACCGCGTTCTACAACGCGTTCGAGGCCGGCGACCTGGACCTGATGGCGGCAGTCTGGCTGCCGGAGCCGGACCCGGTCTGCATCCATCCGGGGAACGCGGCGATCTCCGGGTACTCGGAGATGATGCGGGCCTGGGCGATGATCTTCGCGAACACGCCGTACATCCAGTTCTTCCTGACCGATGTCCAGGTACGGGTGGATGAAGACGTGGCTTACGTCACGTGTACGGAGAATGTCCTGTCGTCGGGGGAGGGCGCTCCCGAGGAGGGGTTCGCCGGGGGCAAGGCGCTGGCCACGAACGTCTTCCGCAGAACTTCGTCCGGCTGGCGGTTGTGGATCCACCATGCCTCCCCGGTACTGTCGTCGTCTGGGGGCCGACAGGAGGAGGCGCCGTGAGCGAGCGGAGCGAGGTCACCATTCAACACAGCGCTCCACCTCCTGCCGACGTGATCGAGATCCGTGGCATCCGCGGTTTCGGGCGGCACGGTGTCTTCGAGCACGAGCGGGCCGACGGGCAGGAGTTCGTCGTGGACGTCCGGCTGGAGCTGGACACCCGGCCCGCCGCGGCCTCCGACGACCTGGCCGACACCGTGAACTACGGGGTGGTGGCCGAGCAGGTGCACAAGGCGATCGAGAGTGACCCGGTGGACCTGATCGAGACCCTCGCCCAGCGCATCGCGGACCTGTGCCTCGCCGACCGGCGGGTGACGGCGACCGCGGTGACGATCCACAAACCCTCGGCGCCGATCACGGTGCCGTTCGACGACGTTGTCCTGACCGTGCAGCGCAGAGCCGGAGAATCCTCGTGACTGAGACCCCTAGTCCCCACGTCATCGACGCGGACACCCTGAGCGGTGGCCTCAAGCCGATCCGCCAGGTGATCCTGTCGCTCGGCAGCAACCTCGGCGACCGGGAAGCGAACCTGCAGGGCGCGGTCGACGCGCTGCGGGACACCCCGGACGTGGTCGTGGTCGAGGTCTCCCCGGTCTACGAGACCCAGCCGATCGGCGGGCCGGAGGAGTCCGGTCCGTACCTGAACATCGTGCTGCTCGCCGACAGCACGCTGCCGGTCGAGATGCTGCTGGACCGCGCGCACGCGATCGAGCAGGCGTTCGGCCGCGAGCGCAGCGTGCCGGGCGCGCCGCGGACGCTGGACGTCGACCTGATCACCTACGGCCAGAAGACGATCGAGTCCGAGGAGCTGACCGTTCCGCACCCGCGGGCGCACGAGCGCGCGTTCGTGCTGGCGCCGTGGCTGGACATCGAGCCGGACGCGGTGCTGCCCGGCCGGGGCCCGGTGAGCGAACTGCTCGCCAAGGTCGGCTCCGAAGGCGTGACCAAGCTCGACATCGAGCTGCAGTAGTGGTGTCCGGCGGTCCCGAGTCCGGCCGGGCGCCCGGCAACGGGCCTGGCAAGGAGCCGCCGCGCCCCGGTTCGGTCCGGCCGACCTCGCGCTGGCTGCTGGTCGCGATCGCCGTCCTCGGGGCGGCGATCGGGCTGACCATGGTCCAGGCGATCGAGTCCGGCGGCGGGGTGGCGCCCGCGGTGTCCTGGCTGACGCTGGTCGCGTGGGCCTTCCTGGCCGCGCTGCTGTTCGTCGCCGCCCGCAACACCCACCAGCGGATCCAGGTACGGCGGGAACGGGTCGAGCCGTCCCGCGCGGTGTTCCTGCTGCTGATCGGCAAGGCGAGCGCATTCGTCGGCGCGTTGTGCACCGGTGTCTACGCAGGGTTCGCGTTATCCTTCCTGGAAGCGGTGGGCTCCTCAGGGCCTCGTAACCGTGTGATCATGGCCGGTGCCGCGGCCGTGGTCTCAGTGCTGGTCGTCACGGCCGGATTGTTGCTCGAACGCGCGTGTCGTATTCCCGAGGACCCGGACGACACCCCCTAACATGGCGACCCATGGGCTCAAGGGGTAACCGCCGTCGAACCAGGGCCACTGTTCTCGCCGTCGCCAACTCACTGCTGGTGGTCGTCTGCGTGGGCGTCTCGATCGCCCTGTTCTCGCAGAACCAGTGGATTCTGCGCGCGGCCGCCGTCGTCGCCGTCCTGGTCGCCGTCGGCGCCTCACTGCTGGTCCGCCACCAGCTCCTGGTCGAACGCCTGGCCCACTCCGAGGAACGCGCCCAGGTGGCCCAGGAGTACTCCCGGATCACCAGTGCCCGAGTGGTCGAGAACGCCGAGTTCGTCGACCTGATGCAGCGCCGGCTGGACAAGATCGACCAGCGGCTGGACAAGATCGACCAGGAGGTCGCCACGGTCGTTGCCGCCGGCGACAAACACTCCCAGGCCGACGCCCCGACCGTCGTCGACCTCAAGCTGCGAGGTCTGGCCGCGTCCTGACTCCGCGCCCATACTGCGGTGTGGGGGTGATGTCCATGGGGCTGGACGCGAACTATCCGGCCGTGACGATGAACGACCCGAACGGGCACGTCACGGTCTACGACCAGGACCATTTCCCGATCGGCCGGCTCGGGCCAACGCCGTACGAGTCACCGTCGGTGAATGTGACCTGCCTGCGGGAGGCGTGGAACGACGCGTACTGGTACCGGCTGCTCAACCCGGACGGCTGGGACTACCCGGCGTCCGCCGCCTACGTCTCGGCCGACGAGACGCACGAGCTGAACCCGGGCCAGCCGTACCCGATCCCGGAGTGCCGCAGCGTCGGCTGCCGCCGCAAGGCCGGCCAGGCCGCGGCCGCGGGGGTGCTGGCGGCCGGTGTCTTCACGGCGGTTCGGTCCTGGCGCCGCAGATCGGACTCGCCTGACCCGGCTTGAGGAGGTCGCGTAGGTTCTGACCTGTGGATATCTCCGAACTGCTGAAGGTCGCCGAGGCCGCCGTCGACGAGGGCCGGAAGGTGACCGACACCCGGGCGCCGGGGGAGCTGACGTCCAAGGGGGACCGGGACATGGCCTCCGAGGTGGACTTCGCGGTCGAGCGCGCGGTCCGGGCGTTCCTGGAGCGGGAGACGCCCGGCATCGGGGTGCTGGGCGAGGAGGAGGGTGGCGCGACCGGCGGCACCCGGTGGGTCCTCGACCCGATCGACGGGACGGTGAACTTCGTCCACGGGGCCCCGCTGTGGGGGATCTCGCTCGGCCTGATCCACGAGGGCCGGGCGATCGCCGGCGTCATCGACCACCCGGCGCTCCGGACCAGGTACGCCGCCGCCGAAGGGCTCGGCGCGACCTGCAACGGCACGCCGATCCGGGGCAGTGAGTGCACCCGGCTCGCCGACGCGCTGGTTGCCGTGGGCGACTTTGCCGTCGGCCCGGACGCGGCCGCCCAGAACGCGGAGCGGCTGGCACTGACCCAGCTGCTCTACCCGCGGGTGCAGCGGATCCGGATGATCGGTACGGCGGCCACCGCGCTGACCTGGGTCGCGGCCGGGCACTTCGACGCGATGGTGATGTTCTCCAACAAGCCCTGGGACACGATGGCCGGCGTGGCGATCGCCCGCGAGGCAGGGGTCGTCGTCCTCGACCTGGACGGCTCGGACCACAGCCCGGAGTCGCGCGGCACCTTCGCCGTCGCGGCCGGGATCCGCGAGCCGGTCCTGGAGCTCATCACCCAGGCGACCGGCTGACCTACTTGTCGATGTCCCCGACCACGAAGAACATGCTGCCGAGGATGGCGATCATGTCGGGGATGACGGTGCCGGGCAGCAGCGCGGGCAGGGCCGAGATGTTGTTGAAGCTCGCCGACCGCAGCTTCAGCCGCCAGGGCGTCTTGTCGCCGCGGGAGACCAGGTAGTAGCCGTTGATCCCGAGCGGGTTCTCGGTCCACGCGTAGGTCTGGCCTTCGGGGACCTTGAGGATCTTCGGCAGCCGCACGTTCACCGGCCCGGCGGGCAGCGCCGACAGCTTGCCGATGCAGGCGTCGACCAGGTCCAGCGACACCTTGACCTGCTCGAGCAGCACCCAGAACCGGGAGAAGCAGTCGCCGTCCGGCCGGGTGACGACCCGGAGTACGCCGTCGCGCAGCAACTCGTCGTACGCGAGGTAGGGCTCGTCGCGGCGGAGGTCGGCGTCGACGCCGGAGGCGCGGGCGATCGGGCCGGACACGCCGTACTGGGCGACCAGCTCGGGGGAGAGCCGGCCGACGCCGACGGTCCGGGCCCGGAAGATCTCGTTGCCCATGACAATGTCCTCGATGTCCGGCAGCCGCTTGCGGACCGCGGCCGAGGCGGCCGCGGCGCGGCCGAGCCAGCCGTACGGCAGGTCCTCCTTGAGGCCGCCGACCCGGTTGAACATGTAGTGCATCCGGCCGCCGGACAGCTCCTCCATCACCGCCTGCAGGGTCTCGCGCTCGCGGAACGCGTAGAAGACCGGGGTGATCGCGCCGAGCTCGAGCGGGTAGGAGCCGAGGAACATCAGGTGGTTGAGGATCCGGTTCAGCTCGGCCAGCAGCGTGCGCAGCCAGACCGCGCGGACCGGGACCTCCAGGCCCATCATCCGCTCGACCGCGAGCACCACCCCGAGCTCGTTGCTGAACGCGGACAGCCAGTCGTGCCGGTTCGCCAGCACGATGATCTGGCGGTAGTCGCGGACCTCGAACAGCTTCTCCGCGCCGCGGTGCATGTAGCCGACGATCGGCTCGCAGCCGACGATCCGCTCACCGTCCAGGGTCAGCCGCAGCCGCAGCACGCCGTGCGTCGCCGGGTGCTGGGGGCCGATGTTGAGCACCATGTCCGTGGTCGCCAGCTCCGAGCCGGTCCCGGTCCCGCCCCGCTCGTACGCAGGGTCGAATCCGGCCGCCCCCGCGCCGATACCCACCACTCGTTCGGTACTCATGACCCTAGTGTGCCGTGGGCGGCGCAGCTTGGCGCTGCCTGGACGCCAGCAGCACTCAACCTGCACCACCCACGGCGCACTTTCGTGACAGGCTTGGTGCGTGGATGACCTCTTCGCACCCTCGGATGTCAGCTGGACGCCGGTCTCGCCGAAGCTGGCGTCGGTCCGGCGGGTGAACGCGGCGATCACGTTCGGTGTGCTCGGACTGGCGGCCCTGCTGATCCTGGGGCTGACGCTGGGCTGGGTGTACGGCGTCCTGGCGCTGGTCGTGTTCGCGGCCGGATTCGGCTGGTCGTGGGCGCTGATCGGGCGGAACCAGCGGTCCTGGAAGTACGCCGAGCGCGAGGACGAGCTGCTGGTCAGCCACGGGATCATGTTCCGCGAGCTGGTGGTGGTGCCGTACGGGCGGATGCAGTTCGTGGACGTGACGGCCGGGCCGCTGGAGCGGGCGTTCGGGATCGCGACGGTGGAGCTGCACACCGCGACTCCGGCCACTGACGCGAAGATCCCCGGGCTGCACCCGGACGAGGCGAGCCGCCTGCGGGACCGCCTCTCCGCCCTCGGCCAGGCTCAGGCGTGGGGCCTGTGACCGAGCAGCCGCAGCCTGTGCAGGCGCCACCCGTCCAGCCGCCACCGGAGCCGTCCGGTGCGCGGCTGCACCCGCTGACCCCGTTCGTGAAGGGCTGGGGGTACTTCGTCGTCGCGGCGATCGCGATGGTGAACAACGAGAGCCTGCGCAGCAACCTGACGCTGGCCGGCTTCGGGCTGGTCGCGGTGCTGGTCGGCGGCATCCTGCTCGGCGCGCTGTCGTGGTGGTTCACCAAGTGGCAGCTGACCGACGACGCGATCCGGGTGGACAGCGGGTTCCTGTTCCGCCGGACCCGGATCATCCGGTTCGACCGGATCCAGGCGATCGACGTCGCGCAGCCGTTCGTCGCCCGGCTGTTCGGGATGGCCGAGCTGCGGATGGACGTGGCCGGCGGCGGC
This sequence comes from Kribbella sp. NPDC002412, assembly GCF_053592935.1. Classification (NCBI taxonomy): domain Bacteria; kingdom Bacillati; phylum Actinomycetota; class Actinomycetes; order Propionibacteriales; family Kribbellaceae; genus Kribbella; species Kribbella sp. NPDC002412. The sequence continues at coordinate 189,624 of NZ_JBSFBL010000004.1, read as the reverse complement.
AAGAGCGACGGCAAGCTCAGCTACTTCACGTTCGACGAAGCCGTGAAGCTGCGCACGATCCTGCTGGTCCGGGCCAAGGGCGAGCACGCAGTCGAGCACTCCGCCCAGCAGCCCGAGCCGGAACCGATCCTGACCGTCCCGACGAACCGCCTGCTCGGGGCGACCCTGCTGTCCTCGACAGTCATCGCGAGTGCCGGCGGTCTGGTCTGGCTGATCATCGCCACCACCGTGCTGGAATTCCACATCGGTCTGTTCGCCGGTCTGCCGCTGCTGCTCGGTGTCGTGCAGCCGATCTGGAAGCAGGTCGTCGGCAACCACGGCTTCACGCTGTCGGAGAGCCACGACGGGCTGCGCACCAAGCGTGGCCTGTTCGACGTCCAGCGGCAGACTGTCCCGCCTGGTCGCGTGCAGGGCCTGCTGATCACCGAGCCGATCATCTGGCGGCTGCTGGGCTGGTCCCGCGTGGACCTGGACATCGCCGGCGTCGCGGGCAACCCCGCCGAGGGCGAGGACGACCGCGAGGGCGCACAGCTCCTGCCGGTCGGGGACCGTGGCGAGGTGGCCTTCGTGCTGGCCCGCATCCTGCCCGGCCTGGACCTCGCCCAGATCCAGATGCACCAGGCACCGGAGCGGGCCAAGTGGCTGCGTCCGATCGGCTGGCGCTACCTGTCGTACGGCTTCGACGGGCAGGTGCTCGTGACCACGCGCGGCTGGGTGAGCCGCCGTACGTCGATCGTCCTGCACCACAAGACGCAGTCGGTGCGGCTGGAGCAGGGGCCGTTGCAGCGGCGGCTGGGCTTGGCAAACGTGCACGTGGACACGCCACTCGGCCCGACCGATGCCATCGCGCTGCACCGGGACCAGTTCGAGGCCGGGCAGCTGCTGGAGGCTCAGGCGGACAGGGCTCGCGAGGCTCGTCGTACGGTGCCTTCGCCGATTGCTGTCCAGACCCACCCGAACCCGCCGAGTCCGGAAGGGTCCAGCAACTCCGCAGCCTCACCAGCCGACGACAGCTCGGCCACGTAGCGCAGTGGGTCCGTCTGAGCCAGCACGAGGCTCGGACGGGACGCGCTCACGCCCAGCGCCCGCAACGCGTCCCTTTGCAGCACAAGCGATCCACCCAGCGAGTCCAGCGCGACATGCGCCGTCACGTCGCAGGAGCCGTCCAGCACCGGGTCACACTCGCGGCCGTCCCGGAAGCCCGTGACAGTCCCGTACGGCGGTCGCCCTGCCCGCTCGTGCCCGTAGTCGATCGCGACCGCCATCCCGCCCTCGGCAAGTCGCTCCACCACCGATGCCCACGCCAGGTCGCGAGCCCGGCCGATCTCCGCCCGATCTCCTGGCTCCTGCAGCGGCCACCACTCCTCGAGCCACTGCAGATCGTTGCCCGAGACAACCGCACCCAACGACAGGTCGGCCAGCAAATAGCGCGGTACGCCGTCCTCGTCCAGCTCGGCGAGCTCGCACGGCACGTTGTCCAGCCACTCGTTGGCGACTGCCAGACCGGTGATGGATGCAGGCAGTTCGTCGTCCAGCTCCAACTCGACGACCGTCAGGCCCTCGGACCGCAGCACCTTGCCGAGCTCACCCGACCCCGAGCCGATGTCGACGACCTCCGATGCGCCCACCGCGCGAGCCAGCCGCGCCAGCGCACGGCCGAACAGCTCTGACGCGTGCACAGAGGTCCGGAAGTGCGCAGCCGGCCGCTCTCGCCGGTAGAAGCCCTCAGGGCCGTACAGCGCGTTCTCCCAGCCCTCCCGGAAGCTGATCACAACGGAACCGCGCCGATCTGCCGCCAGACACCGTCCTCGCCTTCACGCCACAGCCCAACCTCGGTCAGCCGGACAGTGGGCGCAGGTGCGGCAGCCAGCGCTTCTGTCGCCTCGGCGACGACGTCCGGCCCGCCCTGGGCGGCCGACGAGATGGTGAGGTGCGGATGCGGGTCCGGAAACTCACCGCCGTAGGGCGGACACTCCGGGAATGCCTCGAACACCGCCAGCAGCAGTGCGCGGACGGTGTCGAAGGGCTCGGGCCGCAGCCAGGCCGTGCCGTTCGGGAACTGTCCGGCCGTCGGGAAGCTGAGGTCGAACGGCTCGAACGACGACAGCGCGTCCTCGAGCCGCCGGACGGCGAGACCGCCCGGCTCGTCGACCCACGGCACCAGCACGGTGACGTGCGGTGGGATCAGCTCGGTCAACGGGACGTGCGGACGGGCCGTCGAGTGCGACACCGAGCGCCAGCGGTCGGTGTAGTCGGCCAGCTCGGGCACTGTGATCAGAATCGCGGACAATCCGGTCTTCGCAGCCCATGCATCGCTCACCACGGCATGCTCTCATCACCTACGCTGAAAGCTGGATCGTCTGGTACCCCGCCGTGGGACTGGAACGAAGAGAGTGAGTATGGAACGGATCGGCTTGATCGGAGCCGGCCGGGCCGGAACCGCCCTGGGAGCAGCCTTGGCGGCAGCCGGGCATCCCCTGGTCGGTGTCACCGCTCGGTCCGGCGCGTCACGTGACCGCGCCGCCCGGCTTCTTCCCCATGTGCCGGTGCTGACCGCCGACGAGGTCGCGACCCGCGCCGACGTCGTGCTGGTCGCCGTACCCGACGACCTGATCGAGGACGTCGTCCAGCAACTGCCTCTGACCAGCAGCCAGTACGTCGTACACCTGTCCGGGGCACACGGCCTGAAGCCGCTGCAAGGGTCTGAGGCGATCCCAGTGGCATTGCACCCGGCCATGACGTTCCCCGGCGGCGCTGTGCGGCTGGAGGACGCCATGTTCACGGCGACGGCACCGGACCAGGCCAGAGAGCTGGTCGAGCGGCTGGTGAAGGCCCTCGGGGCGCAGGTGCAGTGGGTGGCCGACGAGCAACGCGCGCACTACCACGCCGGCCTCGTGCACGGCGCGAATCACCTGACAACGCTGGTCACGCAGGCCCTCGCCGTACTGCGGGAGGCCGGTGTGCAGGATCCGGCCGCGACACTCCGGCCACTGGTGACCGCAACCCTCGACAACACGCTGCGATCCGGTCATCATGCGCTCACCGGGCCCATCGCCCGGGGCGATGTCGACACGGTGGCGGCACACCTGGCCGGGCTGCAGGACCGGACGGCGAGCACGTACGCCGAGCTGGCCCGGGCGACGGTCGAGCTGGCCGCGGCGGACGGACGGTTGGACCCGGACACGGCGGCACGGTTCCAGAAGGTGCTGAACGGGGAACCAGGCGAGCGGTATCGGACAGGGGAGGCACCGCGATGAGACTCACCCAGACGAAGGCCGAGCTGCGGGCGGCGGCCGCGATCCGGCCCCGGGCGGTCGTGATGACGATGGGCGCCCTGCACGAAGGCCATGCGGCCCTGCTCGCCGAGGCCCGGGAACGCGTCGGCCCGGACGGCAGCGTCGTCCTGACCATCTTCGTGAACCCGTTGCAGTTCGGGCCGTCCGAGGACTTCGACCGCTATCCGCGCACCTTGGCCAGCGACCTGGCGATCGCCAAGAACGAGGGCGTCGACCTGGTGTTCAACCCGTCCCGCGACGAGCTGTACCCGAACGAGCCGTCCATCACCGTGCACCCGGGTCCGCTGGCCGACGAGCTCGAGGGGGTGTTCCGGCCGGGCCACTTCTCCGGCGTGCTCACCGTGGTGGCGAAGCTGCTGCACCTGACCGCGCCGGACCTGGCGTTGTTCGGTGAGAAGGACTACCAGCAGCTGACGCTGATCCGCGAGATGGCGTGCGACCTGGACTGGGACGTCGACATCGTGCCGGTGCCGACCGTCCGGGAGGCGGACGGTCTCGCGATGTCCTCACGCAACCGGTACCTGGACGAGACCGAGCGTGACGAGGCGCTGGTGCTGTACCGGGCGCTCACCGCCGGCGCCAAGGCGGGGATGAACGGCCCGGACGCCGTGATGGCCGCGGCCCAGGCGGAGCTGGAGGCGGTCCCGTCGGTGAAGATCGACTACCTCGCCCTGCGGGCGCCGGACCTCGGCCCGGTGATCGGCCCCGGCGAGGCCCGGATGCTGATCGCCGCGCGAGTCGGGACCACCCGTCTCATTGACAACATTTCCATCACGCTCCGATGAAATCGATTGATACCGTCGCGGGATGACCGTGCTGATGCCACGCCTCCGGCGCGGCGGGTCACGGGGCTTTGGCTCCCGGCCTTCCCTCGTCACTCCAGTCGCTTCGCTCCTTCCGCTCCTCAGCCCAGGCCGGGAGGCCCCGTGACCGGTCCCGCTGTCCCGCAACGGTTGGCCGCGCCTGAGCCCGGCTGGACCGACACCGTCGACGTGGTGGTGATCGGATCCGGTATCGCCGGCCTGACCGCTGCCCTGAAGGCCCGTGAGCTCGGCTCCGTGCTGGTGGTGACGAAGGACGTGGTCGCGTCCGGCTCGACCCAGTGGGCCCAGGGTGGGATCGCCGCCGCCCTCAGCCCGGAGGACTCGCCCGAGGAGCACCTCCAGGACACGCTCGTCGCGGGCGCCGGGCTGTGCGACCCGGACGCCGTACGGGCGCTGGTCACCGAAGGGCCGGACGCCGTCCGCGACCTGATCGACCTGGGCGCCCGGTTCGACACCGTCGACGGCGATCTGTCGCTGACGCGCGAAGGCGGGCACCACCGCAACCGGATCGCGCACGCCGGCGGGGACGCGACCGGCGCGGAGATCGAGCGGGCGCTGGTCGCCGCGGTGAAGCGGGCCGACGACATCCGGCTGATCGAGCACGCGCTCGTCATCGACCTGCTGACCGCCGAGGACGGCTCCGTCGCCGGCGTCACCCTGCACGTGATGGGTGAGGGCCAGCTGGACGGCGTCGGCGCGATCCGTAGCCGGGTGGTGATCCTCGCCTCCGGCGGGATCGGCCAGCTGTACGCCGCCACCACCAACCCCAGCGTGTCGACTGGTGACGGCATGGCGTTGGCGTTGCGGGCCGGGGCGAAGGTGCGCGACCTGGAGTTCGTGCAGTTCCACCCGACGGTGCTGTGGCTGGGCAAGAGCGCGAAAGGCCAGCAGCCGTTGGTGTCCGAGGCGGTCCGGGGCGAGGGCGCGTTCCTGGTCGACCACGAGGGCAACCGGTTCATGCAGGGTCAGCACGAGCTGGCCGACCTGGCGCCGCGCGACATCGTGGCGAAGGCGATCATGCGGCAGATGCTTGCCACCGGCAATGATCATGTGTACCTGGACGCCCGGCACTTCGGCGACGAGAAGTGGCGGGTGCGGTTCCCCACCATCCTGGCCTCCTGCCGTTCGCACGGCATCGACCCGGTCCGCGAACTCATCCCGGTCGCTCCCGCCTGCCACTACTCGTCCGGCGGTGTGTGGACCGACCTGAACGGCGAGACGTCCGTGCCTGGCCTGTTCGCCTGCGGGGAGGTCGCCTGCACCGGCGTGCACGGCGCCAACCGCCTCGCGTCGAACTCGCTGCTCGAAGGGCTCGTCTTCGCCCGCCGAATCGCCGCGCACCTCGAACACGGCCTGCCCGAGCTGCGCGAGGCGGCCCCGGACACCCGCGTCCCCGGTCTGGTCGACGCGGACGTCGTACCCGAGTTGCAGCGGGTGATGACGGTCGGCTCCGGCGTGATCCGCAGCGCGGCCGGACTGGCCGAGGCGGGTGCCGCGCTCGGCAAGCTGATCGAGCAGCCGGCCGGTGAGCCGGGTACACCGGGCTGGGAGGCGACCAACCTGGTCACGGTCGCGTCCGCGCTGATCGCCGCCGCCACCGAGCGCAAGGAGAGCCGCGGCTCGCACTGGCGCGAGGACCACCCGGATCGCGACGATCGCCACTGGTCGGGCAATCTGGACCTGACGCTGCCCGCCGAGAACGGCCAGGCAGTTCCGCGGACGACGTTTGTACCGCACGAAACCGAGGAGAATGACCGGCATGGATGACACTGTCGACCGGCAATGGGTCAGTGACCTCGTGCGGGCCACGATCGAAGAGGACCTCGCCGGTGGGGTGGACGTCACCACCACGGCCACGGTCGACGCGGACCAGGTCTCGGTGGCCGAGCTGATCGCCCGGACCGGCGGCGTGGTCGCAGGCCTGGAGATCGCCGAGCTGGTGGTCCGGCTGGTGGCCGCCCCGGACGAGGTGGAGCTCGAGTACTCCGTGACCGACGGCGCCCGCGTCGCCAAGGGTGACGTGCTGATGACGATCCGCGGCAAGACCCGGCAGCTGCTGACCGCCGAGCGGACCATGCTGAACCTGCTGTGCCACCTGTCCGGCGTGGCCACGCTGACCCGGCGCTGGGTGGACGCGGTCGAGGGCACCGGCGCGGTCATCCGGGACACCCGCAAGACGATGCCGCTGATGCGGTCGCTGGAGAAGTACGCCGTACGCTGCGGCGGCGGCAAGAACCACCGGATGGGCCTGTCCGACGCGGCGCTGATCAAGGACAACCACGTGATCGCGGCCGGCGGGGTGGCCGAGGCGTTCCGCCTGGTCCGCAAGGCGTACCCGGACCTCGCGGTCGAGGTCGAGGTGGACTCGGTCGAGGACGCGCTGATCGCGGTCGAGTCCGGCGCCGAGCTGATCCTGCTGGACAACATGGACGTCCCGTCGCTGCGCGAAGCCGTCGAGAAGGTGGCCGGCCGGTCGAAGCTCGAGGCCTCCGGCGGCCTGACCCTCGACCGGGCCCGGGAAGTGGCCGAGACCGGCGTCGACTATCTCGCGGTCGGCGCGCTGACGCACTCCGCGCCGGTGCTCGACATCGCGCTGGACCTGCAGGAGGCCTGATGCTGCTCGCCGTGGCCGTCGAGAACACCCGGACCCTGGTGGGCCTGGTCTTCGAGGGCACGGTCAAGCGGCACTGGTGGGTCGGCACCGATCCCCGCCGTACGGCGGACGAGTGGGCTGTACTGCTGCAGGGTTTGCTGAGCGGTGAGTCGCCGGTGTCCGGGATCGCGGTGTGCTCCGCCGTACCGCACGTGATGCACGAGCTACGCGACGTGGTCGGCCGGTACTACCACGACGTACCGAGTGTTGTCGTCGAGCCCGGTGTGAAGACCGGGCTGCCGGTGCTGGTCGACAACCCGCGTGAGGTCGGCACCGACCGGATCGCCAACGCGCTCGCCGCGGTCCACCTGTACGGCACTCCCTGCCTCGTCGTCGACGTCGGCACGGCGATCACCATCGACGTGGTCACCGAGGCCGGCGCCTTCGTCGGGGGAGTGATTGCCCCTGGCATCGAAACCGCGACCGATGCGCTCGGCAACGCGGCGGCGCAGCTTCGCCGGGTCGAGCTGGTCCGGCCGCGGTCGGTGGTCGCGAAGAACACCGTCGAGGCCTTGCAGTCCGGAGCGATCCACGGCTTCGCGGCGCTGGTCGACGGCCTGGTCACCCGGATCCGGGCCGAGCAGTCGCTGGCCGCGGAGACCCCGGTGGTGCTGACCGGCGCGCTCGCTCCGCTGATCGCCGAGCAGCTGGTGACGCCGGTCCGCAACGAACCGCTACTGACACTGCACGGTCTGTACCGGGCGTTTGCCCGCAACAACTAGACCCCCAGGTGCCAAAAATGCCCTAACGGGCAAAACCCCTTGTGCGCTGATGTGGCCGGGATCACTATGAGGTGAACGACTTCCGGGGTGGGGGGAAATATGAAGTCTGTTTATCGCGTACTCGCGGGCCTGATCGCGATCGGTGTGCTGCTCCAGGCGATGTCGGTCGCGCTCGGGTGGTTCACGGCCATCAAGGACCTGGACGACGGCGCCGTCATCGACAAGAACACCGAGTTCAACTTCGGCCAGAGCATGCACGGCCTGATCGGGATGATGGTCATCCCGGCCCTCGCGTTGCTGTTGCTGATCGTGTCGTTCTTCGCACGGGTGGCCGGCGGGATCAAGTGGGCCCTGATCGTTGTCGGGCTGGTCGCGTTGCAGATCGCGCTGGCCTTCGTCGCGTTCTTCGGCGCCCCCGCGGTCGGCGCGCTGCACGGTCTGAACGCCTTCGCGCTGCTCTGGGCCGCGACTGTCGCCGTACGGAAGGCGTCCGGCCCACCGCCGGCAGTCGCGGCGGAGACGCCGGCGACGCCGACCGAGGCGGCCAGGTAGATGCTGTTGGCAACTGACGTGCGCGTGGCCGCGGGCTGATGGCCGGGCGGCCACGTCGCCGCACTGCGATCGCGGTGCTGGCGACGATCGTCGTGCTGGCGCCGATCGCGTGGTTCTGGCAACGCAGCCTGGTGCCCGGGGACCTGTCCGCGATGGAGATGGGGTTCGCCGACTACGGCGGCGGGCCGGCGACGCACGCCCATCACGGCCAGGACGTCAGCACGCTCAAAGGCCCGACCGGTCCGGCCGACGTGGTCGTGGATCTCGTAGCCCGGCAGGAGCGGTTCGACATCCCCGGCCGTGGCCCGATGGACGGGATCACCCTGAACCACACGTCCCCGGGGCCCGAGATCGTCGCGAAGCAAGGCGATCTGGTCCAGGTGACGCTGCAGAACGAGTCCGTGCCCGACGGGATCACGCTGCACTGGCACGGCGTCGACGTACCGGCGGCTGAGGACGGTGTCGCCGGGGTCACGCAGGACGCGGTGTTGCGCGGGCAGTCGCATGTGTACCGGTTCGTCGCGAAGGACGTCGGCACGTACTGGTACCACTCCCACCAGGTGTCCCACGAGCAGGTGAAGAAGGGCCTGTGGGGCGTGCTGATCGTGGAACCGACGGCCGCCGACGTGGTCGCCGCGGTGCACACGTACGACAAGGTCCGCACGGTCAACGGCGGGTACGGCGAACGCCGGGTGGCAGCACCTGGATCGACGGTCCGCGTCCGCCTGATCAACACCGACAACGGACCGTGGGCCGCCTGGGTCGACGGAGCGCCGTACCGAGTGGTGGCGGTGGACGGGACCGAGGTGAACGCGCCTCCGGAGGTGAGCGACAAGTCCGTGCTGGTCACCGCGGGCGGCCGGGTCGATCTGCTCGTGACAATGCCGCAGGGGTCGGCGGTCCGGATCGCGCTCGGCGGTGGGCCGACGTCACTGGTGATCGGCGAGGGCAACGCCCCGGCCGGCGCCGAGCCGCGGGAACGGGTCGACCTGTTGTCCTACGGCAAGCCGGGCGAGCTCGGGTTCGACCCGGCCAAGGCGACCCGCGTGTTCCGCTACGACATCGGCCGGCGGCCCGGGTTCCTGGACGGGCGCCCGGGGCTGTGGTGGACGATCAACGGGCACCAGTACCCGGACGTGCCGATGTTCATGGTGACCGAGGGCGACGTGGTCCGGATGACGATCAAGAACTCCTCCGGCCAGGTCCACCCCATGCACCTGCACGGTCACCACGTCGTCGTCCTGAGCCGGAACGGGGTCGCCGCCACCGGCAGCCCCTGGTGGACCGACTCGCTGAACGTCGAGGACGACGAGTCCTACGAGGTCGCGTTCGTCGCGGACAACCCGGGCATCTGGATGGACCACTGCCACAACCTGCCGCACGCGGCGCAGGGCCTGGTGACGCACCTGATGTACAGCGGCGTGAACACCAAGTTCCACCTCGGCGGGTCGGCGAGCAATCAGCCGGAGTGAGCCCGCTCGATCGGGCGGCCGACGGTGAGCGCCTGGCGGAGCGCCTCCGGCAGGGTGTTGAAGGCGGCGTCCGGCGGGGTGCCGGTCGCCTCCAGGGTCTTGGAGAAGAAGCACCGGGCGGCCGCGGCGACCGTGACGTCGAGGACGTCGGCGTCGCTCAGGCCGGCCGACCTCAGCTCGTCCACGTCCGCCTGGGTGACGGTGTCGGCGGCCAGCGCGACCTTGCGGCCGAACGCCATCACCGCGCGGTCGACCGGATCGAGGGCCGGCTCCTCGACCAGCGCGGCGACCTCCTCGGACGTGTAGAACTTGTCGGCCAGGATCTGGCCGTGCGCGAGGCTGCAGTAGCTCGACTTCAGCGCGGTCGCCACGGCCAGCGTGACCAGCTCGTAGCGGCGCTGGTCCATGGACGCCTTGATCGCCCCGGCGAGCTGCTTCCAGGCGTCGTAGACCGCGGGCCGCGCGGCGAAGGTCCTGACGAAGTTCGGTACGTGGCCCGCCGGTGCCCGGTTGCTGTCGAAGAATTCCTGGTCCGACGGCGAGTCGATGTAGGCCATGCCGGTTCCCCCTCCGTGGCACTTTCACGGTAGATGCGGCATACCGATCCGGCAACGGCGCTGCGGGATGGGTACCTGGTACTGGGTATGGTTCACCCGGGTCGGTTGTGAGGCAGCTGAATCGAGGTGGTCGCAGTGCGGCGTTCGTTCGCCGTGGCGCTGGCGGTGCTGGTGGGCACCACGGCGTTGACCGCCTGTCAGTCGGATCCGATGCCGACCGACGTCGCGGTCTCCTGGGCCGGTGACGGCCGGACCGCGGTCCAGGTGAGCTGGAAGGACGACAACGCGCCGAACCGGATCACGATCGAGGGTGTGCTCAGCAGCAGTCCGTCGTACGTGAAGTACATCCCGGCCGGCGAGCCGAACACCTTCGACATCCCGACCTCGGTCTTCCCGCCGGACGGTAACTACCGGGTCGCGGTGGCCACCGGGACGTCGCAGGGCGGGGTGACCAGCAAGGTCGCGCGCTCGGACGTGTTCGACACCGACGGCCCGGTCCGCCCGGGCGCGGCCAGCGCGACCCCGATCGGCCGGGGTGTGCTGATGAAGTGGACGGTGCCCGCGGCGCCGCAGGACTTCACCCCGAACGACCCGCTGGACGTGAAGGGCCCGAAGACCCAGCGCTACGTGCCGATGATCGGGCGGCCGGGCGAGCTGATGCGGGCGATCGGCCCGGGGACGACGTCGACGCGGCAGCTGATCAAGAGCATCAAGCCGCCGTACCTGTTCCAGCTCAGCGCGCAGAACGAGTGGAGCACCCGGCTCGGCGGTGAGGTGCTCGGCCTGACCAGCTCGGTCAACGGAGTCGTGCCGGCGCTGGCCCAGTACAGCGTGCAGGTGCACGTCCGGGGTCGTGTCGTCCTGCAGGAGACGGTCTGCCCGGCTGAGAACCCGTGCGTCCAGCGACGGGCCACCCCGGCGGGTGTGCCGGTGGTGGTGCTGACCCAGGTCACCCCGGGGGCCCGCTGGACCCCGGCGGCCCGCGGCTCGACCACCGCCGGCGGGCACTACGACATCCCGATGGTCAACGGGCCGAGCCGTCCGTACAAGATCACCGTGCCGGAGTACACCCGCCTCGGCGTGCTGACCGGTCCGTCGAGCGACCGGCCGGTGTACACCAAGAGCGTGGTCCGGGTCGCGACCGCCGGGTTCGTCGGCGGTCCGGCCAAGCGGCGCGGCGACAACGTGATGGTCTACACGACGGTCACGCCGACGATGAACACGACCGTGGTCCTGCAGTCCTGGAACCGGCAGACCCGCAGGTGGGTCAACCTCAAAGCGGTGGCGATGCGCAAGGGCCAGGCCTCGCTGCTGTTCAAGGCGTCCCAGGCGGGCTCGTTCTCGTACCGGTTCGTCATCCCCGGGGCGATGATGTTCGGGCGGCCGATGGGCGGGACCATCACGCCGCAGCTACCCCTGAACGTCCGCTGACTCCGGCTCGGGCACCGGCCCGGGCGCCGGCTGCTTGCGGCGGATCTTGTAGTAGGTGTACGCCGCGACGCCGGCCAGCACCAGGACGACCAGGGCCCAGATCGACAGCTGGCCGAAGATCTTGTCCGCGTTGTCGCCGATGTTGTACGCGACGATCCCGATCGTGGTCGCCCAGGCGATCCCGCCGCCGGCGTTCGCGGCCAGGAACTGCGGGTAGGGCATCCGCAGCGTCCCGGCCATCGGGCCGGCGAAGATCCGCAGCAGCGCGACGAACCGGCCGAAGAAGACGGTCCAGACGCCGTACCGCTGGAAGTACCTCTCGGCGCGGACGATCCGGTCCGCGGAGAAGTGGTGGAACCGCCGGCCCAGCCGGTCGAACAGGCCGCGGCCGGCCTTGCGGCCGATGTAGTAGCCGATCGAGTCACCGATGATCGCCCCGGCGGCGGCCGCGCCGATCACGAGTTCCAGGCGCAGGTGTCCCTGTGAGGCCAGCAGCGCGGCCGCGATCAGCGTGGTCTCACCCGGTAACGGCACCCCCATGCTCTCGACCCCGATGACCAGCCCGACGACCAGATAGGCAACGATCGCCATCCCACCCGCAGGGACGGCGATCGCCAGCGCGAGTTCCCCCATGCCTCCATGTTTGCACCCGCCGACAACCGATTTAGGTGCTCAGGGCCCTAGTCGGGGGTGATTTCAGGGTTCTTGCCGTTGCTGACCTCCGGGGTCGTGCCGTTGAAGGCCTTGGTCACGTTCTGCAGGGCCGCGGTGACCTCGGACGGGATCACCCAGAAGGTGTTGCCGGGGCCCTTGGCGAGCTCGGGCAGCATCTGCAGGTACTGGTAGGCGAGCAGCTTCGGGTCCGGGTCGTTGCGGTGGATCGCCTCGAACACGGTGTCGATCGCCTTCGCCTGGCCCTCGGCCCGCAGGATCGCGGCCTGCCGGTCGCCTTCGGCCGTCAGGATCCGGGACTGCCGCTGGCCCTCCGCGGCCAGGATCGCGGCCCGCTTCTCGCGCTCGGCCCGCATCTGCTTCTCCATCGACTCCTTGATCGACGGCGGCGGCTCGATGCCCTTCAGCTCGACCCGGTTCACCCGGATGCCCCACTTGCCGGACGCCTCGTCCAGCACCCCGCGCAGGGTGGAGTTGATGTGCTCGCGCGAGGTCAGCACCTTCTCCAGGTCCAGGCTGCCGATCACGTTCCGCAGCGTGGTCACGGTCAGCTGCTCGATCGCCTGGATGTAGTTGGCGATCTCGTACGCCGCCGCCCGCGGATCGGTGACCTGGCAGTACAGCACGGTGTCGATGTGGACGACCAGGTTGTCCTCGGTGATCACCGAGCGTGGCTCGAACGAGACCACCTGCTCGCGCAGGTCGATCAGCGGCCGGGGCCGGTCGATGAACGGGATGACGATGTTCAGGCCGGGCTCGAGGGTGCGCAGGTACCGGCCGAGGCGCTCGACGTTGCTGGCCCGGGCCTGCGGCACGATCCGGACCGTCCGGATCACCAGCACGACGGCGAGCAGCGCGACGATCAGCCCGAAGATGATTTCGGCCATGGATCCTCCCGGGGATGGACGAGGGCGGTGGCCCCCTCGATGGCGAAGACGTCGACCGTGGTCCCTTCGGGGATGACCAGGTCGGGGTCGTAGGACCGCGCGCTCCACTCCTCGCCGCCGATCCGGACCCGGCCCGGCTCCCGGCCGACCTCGCGCAGCACCACGGCCTCGCGCCCGACCAGGGCGGCCACCCCGGACCGCAGCTGTGGGTACGACATCAGGTGCCGGCGGGCGACCGGCCGGACCAGCGTGATCATCGCGGCGGCGGTGACGGCGAAGGCGAGCAGCTGCAACCCGATCCCGAGCCCCAGGCCGGCCACCCCGGCCGCGGCCAGCGCGGCGACGGCGAGCAGGAGCAGATCGAGGGTCGCCGTCATCAACTCGGCCGTGCCGAGGACGGCGGCGAGGATCAACCACAGGAACCAGGACTGCATGGCGACCACCCGGCGGCGGAAAAGTACCTCTCTTTTCGAAGGTACCTCCGGATACGCCGAAGTTGACCTAACGGTTCAGCTTTCTTGTGGCGGCTTCCCCGCCGGTACGACGGCCGGCAGCCTGCTGACCCGCCGCCCGCCACGCCGCTCCCGGCCGTCGGCCGGCTCCTGGAACAATCGATTCGGCCGAAAAGGTGCTCACTCACTAGCCTTGAGCCATGACTGACGCACACGTGAACCCGGTGAACCCCGACAGCGGGCAGGACGACCTGCCCGAGCAGATGCGGGTTCGCCGGGAGAAGCGTGACCGCCTGCTGGCGGAGGGTGTGTCGCCGTACCCGATCTCGGTGCCGCGCACGCACCTGCTGAAGGACCTCCGGGCCAAGTACGACGCCCAGGAGCTGGAGCCCGACACCCGGACCGGCGAGCAGGTGTCCGTGGCCGGCCGGGTGATCTTCCTGCGCAACACCGGCAAGCTGTGCTTCGTCCGGCTCCGCGAGGGTGACGGGACCGAGCTCCAGGTGATGCTGTCGCTGGCCGATCTCGGCGAGGAGGAGCTGGCCCGGTTCAAGGCGCTGGTGGACATCGGCGACCTGCTGGCCGTCCAGGGCGAGGTGATCACCAGCCGTCGCGGTGAGCTGTCGGTGCAGGCGACCGGCTGGCAGATGGCCGCCAAGACGCTGCGCCCGCTCCCGAACGAGCACAAGCCGCTGAACGAGGAGGCCCGGGTCCGGCTCCGCTACGTCGACCTGATCGTCCGGGCCGAGGCCCGCGAGATGGTCCGGGCCAAGGCCGCCGTGCTGAAGTCGCTGCGGCAGACCTTCGACTCGCACGACTTCCTCGAGGTCGAGACGCCGGTGCTGCAGCTGACCAACGGCGGCGCCGCGGCGCGGCCGTTCACCACCCACCTGAACGCGTTCGACCAGGAGATGAAGCTCCGGATCGCGCTCGAGCTGGACCTGAAGCGGGCCATGATCGGCGGTGTCGACCGGGTCTTCGAGATCGGCCGCACGTTCCGCAACGAGGGCCTGGACTCCACGCACGCGGCGGAATTCTCGATGATCGAGGCCTATCAGGCGTACGGCGATTACGACTCGATGGCCGAACTCACCGAGGAGCTGATCCGGAACGCGGCCCGGGCGATCGGTCGTACCGTGATCACTGCGCGCGACGGTTCGACCATCGACCTGGACCAGCCGTTCCGGCACGCGACGCTTTTCGGGCTGGTCTCCGAAGCGGTCGGCACGCCGGTCGACCAGACCACCGACGTGGCCACGCTGACCAAGCTCGCCGAGCAGCACGAGGTCGAGCTGCAGCCGGGCTGGAATGCCGGTGAGATCGCGCTGGAGTTGTACGAGAAGCTGGTCGAGCACACTCTGATCCAGCCCACCTATGTGCGCGACTATCCGGAGTCCGTGCGCCCGTTGTCGAAGCCGCACCGGGAAATTCCGGGGCTGGTCGAGGCCTGGGACCTGATCATCAACGGGGTCGAGCTGGGAGTGGCCTACTCCGAGCTGAACGACCCGGTGATCCAGCGCGAACGCCTGGTGGAGCAGTCGTTGCTGGCCGCCGCCGGCGACCCCGAGGCGATGGAGCTGGACGAGGACTTCCTGCGCGCGATGGAGTTCGGGATGCCGCCGGCCGGTGGTATGGGGATGGGCCTGGACCGGCTGGTGATGTTGTTCACCGGGGTCGGTATCCGGGAGACGATTCTGTTCCCGTTGCTGCGCCCGGAGTGATTCCGCGATTCGGTCGCAGGATCGTTGCATAGCACAACGGACTGTCACTTTGAATCCCGGGGCCGAATTATTCCGGTCCAGCCGGTTTCAGGGCCTGCGAATACTCAAGGTCACGACCGCTGCACAGCGTCGCTCGGACCCCTCGTGATCCGGAGGGTTTAGTCACATCTTTCCCGCATATTGTGGACGGTGAATGACACGAACCCGGTTTGTGCGGTACAAATCAGGTGCAAACAAAACGGCAGGGGGATTGCGGCCCGGTGACGGGCGCGGAAAGGACTGTCATCGATGGCGCAAAGGGTGCAGGTAGTTCTCGAGGACGATCTCGACGGTGGTAAGGCCGACGAGACCGTGACCTTTGGGCTGGACGGGACGACGTACGAGATCGACCTGTCGAAGAAGAACGCCGCCAAACTGCGCGACGCCCTCTCCGGCTACGTCGGCGCCGGGCGCCGGGTGTCCGGCCGCCGCGGCGGCGCGGCCCGGGGGCGCGGCCGTGGCCGGTCGGCGTCGGACTCCGCGGACATCCGGGCCTGGGCCAAGGAGAACGGGTACGACGTGAGCGAGCGGGGCCGGATCTCCGCCGAGGTGCGCGCGGCGTACAACGAAGCCAAGTAATTCCGCTCGGACTGCCGGTCCCGGCCCCGTTGAGGGTGCCGGGACCGTCCGCATTCCGGTTGTTTCACAGTGTGGACAGTCAGGTGTGTGCGACTCGGCCGTGGGTGACTGACTCGGCAGGCAGCTCCAGGAATTCGCTGGTGGCGAACATGCTCGCCGATCCGCCCCGGGCGGGAACACGCTGGTGATCTGTGCGGTTGTTCCCTTGTGATGCCTCCCCGGCCGCCGGTCGAGCCGTGAGCATTTGTTCGCCGAGAGCGAGCCTGTCGGCACCGGGGACTAGCATGCATGTACGGGGGTCGGCCTACACGGCACGTCCGACTCCTCTGAGGCAAGGAGCGCTTTGGCGATGTTTGAACGATTTACGGACCGCGCCCGTCGGGTAGTCGTCCTGGCTCAGGAAGAGGCCAGGATGCTCAGCCACAACTACATCGGGACCGAGCACATCCTGCTCGGCCTGATCCACGAGGGTGAGGGTGTCGCCGCCAAGGCTCTCGAGAGCCTGGGTATCTCGCTCGAGGCCGTCCGCTCCCAGGTCGAGGAGATCATCGGCCAGGGGCAGCAGGCACCGAGCGGGCACATCCCGTTCACCCCCCGCGCCAAGAAGGTGCTGGAGCTCTCCCTGCGCGAGGCCCTGCAGCTGGGCCACAACTACATCGGCACCGAGCACATCCTGCTCGGCCTCATCCGCGAGGGTGAGGGTGTCGCCGCGCAGGTCCTGGTCAAGCTCGGAGCGGACCTGAACAAGGTCCGGCAGCAGGTCATCCAGCTGCTGAGCGGGTACCAGGGCAAGGAGACGGCGTCGGCCGGAGCCGGGGCCACCGAAGGTGCTCCCAGCAGCTCCCTGGTGCTCGACCAGTTCGGCCGGAACTACACCCAGTCCGCCCGCGAATCGAAGCTCGACCCGGTGATCGGGCGCGAGACCGAGATCGAGCGGGTCATGCAGGTGCTGTCCCGCCGTACCAAGAACAACCCTGTCCTGATCGGTGAGCCGGGCGTCGGCAAGACCGCGATCGTGGAGGGTCTGGCCCAGCAGATCGTCCGCGGTGACGTCCCGGAGACGCTGAAGGACAAGCAGATCTACTCCCTCGACCTGGGCGCCCTGGTGGCCGGTTCGCGCTACCGCGGCGACTTCGAGGAACGCCTGAAGAAGGTGCTCAAGGAGATCCGCACCCGCGGCGACATCGTGCTGTTCATCGACGAGATCCACACCCTCGTCGGGGCCGGCGCGGCCGAGGGCGCGATCGACGCGGCGAGCATCCTGAAGCCGATGCTGGCCCGCGGTGAGCTGCAGACGATCGGCGCGACCACCCTCGACGAATACCGCAAGTACGTCGAGAAGGACGCCGCGCTGGAGCGCCGGTTCCAGCCGATCCAGGTGGCCGAGCCCTCGATCGCGCACACGATCGAGATCCTCAAGGGCCTCCGGGACCGGTACGAGGCGCACCACCGGGTCACGATCACCGACCCGGCCCTGGTGCAGGCCGCGCAGCTGGCCGACCGCTACATCTCCGACCGGTTCCTGCCGGACAAGGCGATCGACCTGATCGACGAGGCCGGCGCCCGGTTGCGGATCCGCCGGATGACGGCTCCGCCGGACCTGCGCGAGTTCGACGAGAAGATCGCGAACGTGCGCCGGGAGAAGGAGTCGGCGATCGACGCGCAGGACTTCGAGCGCGCCGCGAGCCTGCGCGACGACGAGAAGAAGCTGATCAACGCCAAGTCGGAGCGCGAGAAGCAGTGGAAGGCCGGCGACATGGACGTCGTCGCCGAGGTGGACGAGGAGCTGATCGCCGAGGTGCTGAGCACCGCGACCGGCATCCCCGTCTTCAAGCTGACCGAGGAGGAGTCGTCCCGGCTGCTCGACATGGAGAAGGAGCTGGCCAAGCGGTACATCGGCCAGGAGGACGCGGTCAAGGCGCTGTCCCGCTCGATCCGGCGTACCCGCGCCGGCCTGAAGGACCCGCGCCGCCCGAGCGGCTCGTTCATCTTCGCCGGCCCGTCCGGCGTCGGTAAGACCGAGCTGTCGAAGGCGCTGACCGAGTTCCTGTTCGGCGACGAGAACGCGCTGATCAGCCTCGACATGTCGGAGTACTCCGAGAAGCACACCGCGTCCCGGCTGTTCGGTTCGCCTCCTGGTTACGTCGGCTACGAAGAGGGTGGCCAGCTGACCGAGAAGGTGCGCCGCAAGCCGTTCAGCGTGGTGCTGTTCGACGAGGTCGAGAAGGCCCACCCGGACATCTTCAACTCGCTGCTGCAGATCCTGGACGAGGGTCGCCTGACCGACGCCCAGGGCCGCGTGGTCGACTTCAAGAACACCGTGATCATCATGACCACGAACCTGGGCACCAAGGACATCGCCAAGGCGGTGAGCCTCGGCTTCGCCCAGGCCAGCGACACCGGCGGCTCGTACGAGAAGATGAAGGCGAAGGTCACCGAGGAGCTCAAGCAGCACTTCCGGCCGGAGTTCCTGAACCGCGTCGACGAGATCGTCGTCTTCCACCAGCACGGCATGGACGAGATCGTGAAGATCGTCGACCTGATGGTCGCGCAGGTGGAGGAGCGGCTGAAGGACAAGGACATGGGCATCGAGCTCACCCCGGCGGCCAAGGAACTGGTCGCCAAGCGGGGCTTCGACCCGGTCCTGGGCGCCCGCCCGCTGCGCCGCGCACTGCAGCGCGACGTGGAGGACGTGCTGGCCGAGAAGATCCTGTTCGGCGAGCTGCGGCCCGGCCAGATCGTCCTGGTCGACGTCGCTCCCGAGGGCACGGTGAACGAGGACGGCCTGGCCGAGTACTTCACGTTCGTCGGCAACCAGAAGTCCACCACGCCCGACCTGGAGCTGACCGACCTGACGGCCGGCGGTTCCACGGGCCTGCAGGACTCGTAACCCGCACCAACCCACAGAAGGCCCCCGCGCAGACCGCGCGGGGGCCTTCTGCCGTTCGTCACCCTTGGTGGCAGGTCGAGCAGGCGGTACGGCGGCGGTAGTAGTACGCGGCCGTGGCGACGGCCAGGGAGGCGCCCCAGAGCGGGAACGGGAGGACGAGCAGGTCGAGGAGGTTCTCGACCGTCGAGGAGTCCGGGCGCCAGAGCAGGCCGACCAGCGAGGCGCTGGCGACCAGCAGCAAGGTGGCGGCCACCGCGCCCGGGACGACGGCCGCCTGGAGCGGCACCGGCCGGCCGGCGACGATCGGGATCCACCGCGGCCACACCTCACCCCACGGCCGGATCAGCCCGAGCGTGACGATGCCGGAGGTCAGCGCGATCAGCCCGAGTCCCAGGCCGAACAGCTTGAGCCCGGGCTCGGCGTTCAGCTCGTCGGCGTCGAAACCGATCGGGTTCGGCAGCAGCCAGGTCATCCGCAGCAACGCGTACGGCATCGGGCAGAGCACCGCCACGATCGTGGCCCAGAACCCCCACCGCCGAGCCGCCTGCGGCCGCGTCCAGCTCGCGCCCGGCCGGCCACAGCGCAGGCACCTGCCACGGGCACCGCGCAGCCCGCGGACGCCGAGGATGGCCCAGCCGGAGCCCAGCAGGAAGGCGCCGGACACGAACAGCGGCGTGGTCCCGACCTTCGCGGGCACACCCGCAAGCCCCTCGGCCAGCTCGCGGAACGCAGCCCAGTTGAACAGCCCGGTGGTCAGCTCCACCACGACCACGGCCGCCGCCACCCCAACCAGCAGCACCCTCGTCGCCGGCTGCTTCCACGCGCCGACGATCAACCAGACAACGCCCGCCGGCAGGCCGAGCAGCACGAGCAGATACCCGGCCAGGACCACGACGGTGACACTCGGTGCCAGGAGCCCGAACAGCACCACCTGCACCGCCGTGAAGACCAGCAGCGGCCGGTACGCCGAAGCACTCCACTCGGTCCGCGCATGCGCGACCGCCGCCGGAACTCCCAGCACACCCAGTACGGCGATCAGCCCAGCGCCGATCTGGTCCGGCAAGTGCCCCAGCAGCGACAACCGCTCGTCGTCCGGCGGCACCGGCCCGAACGCATACCCACCGGCTCCCAGCAGCCAGGCGACACCGGCGATCCCGTAGGCCAACGACAACACCGCCACCAGAACCGGCAAGACACTCTTGGTCCGGTCCCGCGTCTCCACAACGCCCATCGCTTCCTCCAGCCGTCAGTGCTCTCACTGTCCGGCCGGAGGGCCCGCACCCGCTTCAGCCGCGAGAGTGTTCGCGCTCCCTCCCGCGGGGGAATCAGCGCGTACGGCGCAGCCGGCTGATCGCGTCGGAAACGGCCGCCTGGGTGGGCCGATCAGGGTGGTTGTTCTGGGCAACCAGTTCGGCGGTGGCGGCGAGGAGCCAGAGCAGGGAGGTGGCGAGGGTGAACGCGGGACCCGGTCCGGGCCAGCTGTCGGTGAGCGTGTCGATGGTGGTGGCTTGCCAGGCCGTGGCCAGACCGACGATCGCGACGACGGCTGTGATGGCAGTGGCTGTCTGCGTCCAGATGCCTGGTTTGAGAAGCAAGGCGATGACAGAGGTGATGACGCCGGCCAGGCAAGTGAAGGCGAGTGTGGGCTGGACCTCGATGCCCAGCTGCCAGACCGAGAGGCCGTAGCGCCTGCTGTAGGTCCAGGGCAGGAAGAGCGTCCCGCCGGTGGCGATCGCAACGAGCAGGGTCGCTCGAGCGAACCATCGGTGCTCGGACCGGGCCAGCTCGGCCTCGGCGGCGTCCAGCCGGCGGGGGAGCTCCTCGTCCGGGAAGTCGGTCATCGCGCCGTCTCCAGGCGGATGAGGTCGTTGCCCAGCTGGAAGTAGAGCGCCTGGCCGATCACGGTCACCTGGTCCGCGGCCTGCGGCACACCTTGCCTAGGTCCCGCGATCACGGTGACCCGTCCTGGCGCATCCACGCGCACGAGGTGGCAGCCGTCGTACCCCCAGAGTTTGCCGTCCGGGCCGGTGAACCACGTGCCGTCCGCGGTCAGCTGTGCGGCCGGTACGCCGGTCGCCGAGACCGGCCAGCCCGATGTCGATCCGCCGAGCAGGACGGTCGTCCGATCGTCGACCAGGACGAGCTGCTCGCCCAGGACCATCGCGACCTGGCCGGACGCGAGCTGCGCCAGCCCGTTCGGACGGAGCTCACCTTTGACCTGCACCCGCCGTACCGTGTGGCCGGGTCCGTAGCGGTTGTAGAGACTTCCGCCGATCGCCGATACCACGCGGTCCCCGGCGGCTGCGGCGTACTCGCCCTTCTGGCTGCCCGGCACCGGCTGTGGGTCACGCACCACCGTCGTGCGGCCACGCACGAGGTGTACGGCGCTCTCCATCGAGCGCCGGTCGACCACCGTCCACCACACGCCGCCCTGTCCGTCAGGAGCGAAAGCACGAGCAGCCAGCGGCACTCGCACCCGGACCAGCCGCCCGGTGGCGTCCAGCGCGAGCTGCGTGCTCACCCCGGCCGCACCCACCACCGGCACAGCCGGCACCGGAGTGGCCTTGAACGTTGTCGTGCCGTCCGCCGGCTTCCGGCGATCACAGCGCGGGGCCGGCGGAGGTGCGGCCGGATACGAAGCGGCGGCAGCGGCCGCATCAGGGATCTCCAGCACCTGATCGCCGCCACCAGGCGAGGTCCCCAGCAAGACCGACCCGTCCGGTCGAGCTTCGATGCTGTCCACACCCTCGGCCCCACCTGGCAGCTCCCGCAGTACGCCGTCCGGCGTGATGACCGAGGTCGGAGCACCACCGCCAAGCCACACGTTGCCTCGTACGTCGACAGCGAAGGCATCGACCGTCATGGACGAGCTGGCGGCGTCACTGCTCAGCACACAACCAGCCGGGGCCACTCCGGTCAGCTGCTGCGGCACCCCACCCGTCCGGATCATCGCCAACCCGGTCTCGCTCGTCCGCCAGGCCGTCGTACCGTCCGGACCGCTGGAGATCGCGTTGCCCGGTGCGCCTGGGCCGGGGTCGACCACGAAGTCCGCGAGGCGGATGCCCTTGCGCAGTTGGTTCGCCGGGAACTGCCAGGTGGTCGTGGATCCCCACACGACGATCGACCTGTCCGCGTTGCGGTGGCTGAGTGCGGGACCGATGCCGGTGGCAAGGACGTCCACACCGGGCGTGACGTAGTAGCTGCCGTCCTTGTTCTTGTGGCTCAGGCTGATGTCGGCGGTCACGAGGTCGAGTGGCACCGAGAGGATCGCCCACGGCTGACCGCGGGCGCCACCGGCGAGCACGACCAGGTGGTTGTCGGTCACACCCCAGAGGGCGGGCGGCGTGGGACCGTGGTTCAGCGTGACCTGGGGGAGCGCGACGTCATCGTCGTACGCGAAGACTGTCGAGCTCTCCGAGCCGGTCCGCCCCAGCAGCCACTGGCCCGGCGAACCGTCGAGTGTCCAGGCCAGCGAGTCCAGCGGGTCCGACGTACCGATGGAGACGCGCATGCCGAGGCGGTCGACCAGTTGGCCACCCTGCAGGTCCAGCAACCGGTGCGGGACCCCGGCGACGACTGATGGTTGGTACGCCGCTCCAGTAGCCGACGGCACCAATATGCCGGCCAGTACGCCCACTACGGCGGCACCAGCCAGCACAGCCAGTCGACGTCGACGCGCACGCAGCAGAGCTGCTGCGCAGAGGCACAGCCCCAGGCCGAATGCGATCCAGGCACCGATCGCGGCGCGGTAGCCGACACCGTTCGGCAACGAGGGTGGTAGCCACAGCAACTGCGACAGGAGACCCGCGACTACCACTGACCCGGTGGCGACGGCGGCTGCTCGTCGTACCAGGCCCGTGGAGACCACCGTCGCCACTGCCAACCCGCAGACGATGAAGGCCCACGGCCGGGCGGACGGGATCTCCCAGAGCTGAGACCGGGCTAGACCGGCCTCGGCCGCGGTCGGCCCGAGAGCGACCGGGTCGACCAGTTCGCGCCACGGCAGCACGGTCGAGATCAGCAGGAGGACGGCGAGGGTACCGCTGACGAAGGGAAACAGTTGGAAGCGAAAAGACGTCCACGAGTCGACCTGGTCGCCCAGCCGGACGAAGACTGCCCGCAATTCGGACTGGTTGAGCGGTTCAGCGGACCCGTCGCCGGAGCCCTCGTCGGGCACTGTCCAGGGGGCTGTCGAACGGGTCGCCCAATGCGCGGCGACAGCTGTTGCGAGCGTTCCGCAGACAATCGTGCCGATCACAGCCGGTGAGGTCGCACAGCTCGGCCGGCCCTGGGCGGCGAATCCGATCCAGGCCGTGACGGTGACCAGTCCGATGGCCGCCGTACCGCTGGAACGGACCTGCCGGCGAAGCCGGAATCTGTCGGCAGACAAGCGATCCACGAGCACCAGCAGCACGATCGTGACCGGCAGCGCGAGGGCCGCGGCACGGCCGCTGACTGGTTGGGTGGAGGCTCGCCAGAGGTAACAGCCTGTGCCCGCCGGGGCCGGGACGAGCACCGCGAACGCCGTCCCGGCAGCGAGACACGCCAGCATGACACCATGCCGTCCGGATCGTCGTATGGTCCTGCGATGGGTGATCGACTCGGTGCGGAGAAGAGCCGCCGCGGCCTTCGATTCGGTGGGAAGCTCGCGCAGCGGCATGAAAAAGAAGTTACCTGGCACCCATGTACCGCGTTGTAACGCTGTGACCACGCTGATGGGACCCGGACTGTCGGAAAGGGGGCCGGGGATGGAATCATCTCGTCGCATGGACGCACCGCGTCTGCCGCTGACCCAGGAACCGGTCGCTGACACCGGTTCCTTTGGCGTGCGGCAAGCGGGCGGAGTGCTCGAACGTGCCCAGCGGATCGCCGACACGCTGCGGGAGCAGGCGGAGTACGAGAACGACCTCGCCCACGAGGAGGCGGCCCGGGTCCGCGCCGAGAGCGAGCGGCTGAAGGCGGAGGCCGAGGCGGCCGCGCAGAAGATGCGCGCCGACGCGACGTCCGCCGCGCAACGACTGCTCAACGACGCCGAGCGCGCCGCCGAGCAACTGCGCACCGAAGCCGAGTCCGAGGCCGACCGGGTCCGCACCGAAGCCGAGACCACGGCCGAGCGGCTCCGGTCGGAGTCGACCGCCGAAGCCGACCGGGTACGGCGTGACGCTGCCGCCGCGGCCGAGAAGCTGCAGCGCGAGTCCACCGCCGAGGCGGACCGCGTCCGGTCCGAGGCGACCGCGATCGCCGAACGGCTGAAGGCCGACTCGGAGTCCGCGGCCGAGCAGCTCCGGGCCGCGGTCGCGGAAGAAGTGGCGAGGCGCCGGGCCGAGTCCGAGGCCGCGGCGGAGAAGCTGCGGGACGAGAGCCAGGCGGCGGCCGACCGGCTGCGGGCCGAGTCGCAGGCCGCTGCCGACCGGCGGATCGCGGCCGCCGAAGCCGAAGCGGCGCGGCTGAAGGAAGAGGCCGACGAGCTGCTCGAGGAAGCCCGGATGGCCCGGGAGGCCGCGCAGCACACGGTCGACCGGGCCGGTCGCGAGGCCCAGCAGCTGGTCAAGGACGCCGGCGAGCAGGCCGCGCTGGTCTCGCAGGCCGCGGTGCGCAACGAGGCCGACCTGATCGCCCGGGCCGAGACCGAGGCCGCCGAGCTGCGGGCGGCGGTGGAGCGCGAGGTCGAGGCGGCCCGGGTGAAGTCTCGTGTCGAGATCGCCGATGCGCACGCCGAGATCGAGCGGCTGCGCGGCGAGAACCGGGCCGAGCTGGAGCGCCGGACCGCCGAGCTGGAGGAGACCGAGCGGGCCAAGCTGGCCGCCATCTCACTCGAGATCGACAAGCTGCGGGCCGAGGCAGTCGCCGAGATCGCGGAGCGCAAGGCCGAGGCCGAGGCAGGCAACGAGCGGCTGATGGCCGACGCCCGGGCCCAGGCCAAGCTCGTCGTCGACAGCATCGAGGCAGATCGCCGTACGGCGGCCGCGGAAGCGCACCGCATCGTCGAGGACGCGAACAAGGCCGCCGAGGCCGCGCTCGCGGAGGCCGAGAAGCAGACCATCTGGAGCAAGAGGACGGTCGACGACCTGATCGGCGCGGCCGAGTCCGAGGCGCAGTCGATCCGCGAGCAGGCCGCCGCCGACGCGGCCGAGCTGCTGCGGCAGAAGCGGGCCCACCTGCGCCGCGTGGTCGGCCGGACGACCAGCCGGCTCAAGCAGACCAAGGACGCGATCGCCCGGGAGAACGCCGAGCTGACGACGCTGGCCGAGACCACGCTGACGACCGCGACCGAGCAGGCCGAGTCGACGCTGGCCGCGGCCAAGCAGGAAGCCGAGAAGCTGACCGCGCAGGCGCAGTCCCGGGCCGACCGGCTGAAGACCGCGGCGCAGACCGAGGCCCGCGAGATCGTCGAGCGGGCGAACCGCCGCGAGGCGGAGGCCGAGGCCAGCACCCAGGTGCTGCGCGAGCGCGCCGCCAACGACCTGGCCGGCGCCCAGCGGCAGTCGCACGAGTTGATCCGCAAGTCCCGCGCCGAGGCTCAGCAGATCGAGGCGCAGGCCCGCGAGCACGCCGACGAGCTGCGTGCCCAGGCCCGAAAACTTCTCGCCGACGCCGAGGCGAGGGTCGCGGCGCTGAACCAGCGCCGTGATGAGATCACCAAGGAGCTCACCCAGCTTTCGGGTGTGATCGAGGCACTCGCTGTACCGGGATTCCGTCCAGGTGGTGGAATGTCCTCCAGCGAGGGTTCCACGGGGGAATCAGGATGAGGACGTGACAGTCAGATCCTTGTCAGTGACAATGTGTGATCCACCCACCCACCGAAGTGAGCATCAGAAAACATGAGCAGTGAAAGCCCAACCCCGTTCCGCACCGTTCTGCGTGGCTACGAGCCTGCCCAGGTGGACCAGCACATCCGTGAGCTGACCACCTCGCTGACGGCACTGCAGCAGCAGTCCGAGCAGCTGCAGCGTCACGTTCAGGAGCTGCAGACCCGGACGGACGCCGCGGAGTCGGCCGTCATCTCCGCCCAGGAGGAGAACAAGGACCGCACCCCCACCTTCACCGAGTTCGGCGAGCGGGTCGCCAAGATCCTGTCGCTGGCCGACGACGAGGCCCGTGACCTGGTCACCCGGGCCCGCACCGACGCCGAGGCGATCGTCGCCGACGCCGAGGCGCACGCCAAGAAGGTCCGCAAGGAGGCCGAGCAGTACTCCCTGGACTGGAAGAGCGAGGTCGACGCCGAGGCCGCCCGGATCCTGGAGGAGGCGCGCACCCAGGCCGACGACATGCGCGACGAGGCCGAGCGTGACGCGACCGCCCGCCGCAGCGAGGCTCAGGCGCTGTACGAGCAGGAGCGGGCCAAGTCCGCTCAGGCCGCGGCCGCCTTCGAGACCACCCTGGCCGAGCGCCGGGGCAAGGTCGAGCAGGAGTTCGCCGCCCGGACCGCGCTGGCCGAGCAGCAGCTGGCCGCCGTCACCGACCGCGCCGCCCAGGTGCAGCGTGAGGCCGACCGCTCCCGCTCCGAGGCGGAGCGGCTGGCTCAGCAGCAGCTGGCCGACGCGAACCGGCAGGCTCAGGAGATCGTCGCCGCCGCGAAGGACAAGGCGGAGCGGATCCGGGCCGAGTCCGAGCGTGAGCTCGCCGCCGCGACCCAGCGTCGCGACAGCATCAACGCGCAGCTGACCAACGTCCGCCAGATGCTGGCGACGCTGTCCGGCAGCCCGGCGATGCCGCTCGACCTGCTGGCCGACGACGACGAAGAAGCCACCACCGGCAGCAAGAAGAACTGAATCACCAGACAGGTCGGCCCGTTCCCTGGTCCGGTCGCCCAGTTTCACCACCACCGCCGACGTGCGCCTTGCGGGCGCACGTCGGCGGTGTACAAACCGCACCCTGCGCCAGCCAGCGACCCCTGCACTGCCCGCCGATCGGAGGAGGATCAGGTTGGTAGGCGGTAGTGGGAGTTTGGGAGTGGTTCTACTAGGCCGTCGGCTACCAGGCCGTCCAGGGCGCGTTCGCGTTGGGGCTGGTCCGGCCAGCACGCATCCAGCGTCTGCTTGGGGACGGCGTCCGTCGCAGCACGCAGTACGGCGAGCAGCCGGCCGCGGACCTGCCGATCAGTGCCCTCATACGTCTGCCCCCGCCGAGGCGGCCCGTCGTACGGCGGACTTCCGGCGAGCATCCACGCACACCGCCCTCTGATCGGGCAGTCGTCGCACCTCGGCGTACGCGCTGTACAGACCAGTGCGCCCAACTCCATCGACGCGACCGCCCAGCGGGCTGCTGTCCGCTCGTCAGCGGGCAGTGCGCTCACTGCAAGCCGCTGGTCAGCCGCAGTGGGGGAGATGCTCGGCTGCGCGACCCCGGTGAGGGCTCTCGCGAGCACTCGGCGCACGTTGGTGTCCACGACCGCATGCCGCTGCCCGAACGCGAACGACGCGATCGCAGCCGCTGTGTAGGTCCCCACCCCGGGCAGCGCGAGCAGAGCGTCGTGGTCGTCCGGCACGTCACCGCCGTGCCGCTCCACAATCGCCTGAGCGGCCGCGTGCAGCCGCAGGGCACGTCTGGGGTACCCGAGCCGGTCCCAGGCCCGCACAGCCTCTCCTGGCGGCTCTGCAGCCAGGTCCGCCGGCTTCGGCCACCGCTCCAGCCAGCTCCGGTACGCCGGTAGCACCCGGCTGACCGGTGTCTGCTGCAGCATGAACTCACTCACCATCACTGCCCACGCACCGGCGCCCGGCTCGCGCCAAGGCAGCACCCGGGCGTTGGCGTCGTACCACTGCAGCACGGGCGCGTGCAGCGCGGCTGCTGTTGCCATGAGCGGCGAGCCTGACTGGTCCAGCACAGAGCCGATCCTAAGATGCAGGCCATGAGCAGCCTGCTCCGTCCGGTCGGGCACCTGCCCGCCAGCGTGTACTGGTTCCGCCGGGGACTGGTCCTTGCTGTACTGGCGCTGCTGCTCTTCCTGGTCCTCCGGCTGTTCGGAGGCGGCGGCGAGGAGCCGCAGAACACGGCCGCGTCCGGCCCGCAGCAGGACCCAGCGACGGCCCCAGTGGTGACACCCACCAGCACACCGGTCACGAAGAAGACCGAGCAGCCGGCCAAGACCACCAGCGGCAGCACGACGCCGCCGCGGGACACCAAGTGCGAAGGCTCCGACGTACGGGTCGAGGCGGTGCCGGCGAACCGGAAGATCGTCTCCGGCTCGGTGCTGAACTTCGTGGTCCGCCTCGAGGCCGTCTCGGACGAGTGCAAGGCGTCGATCGACTCCGACTCCCTGACCGTGACCGTCACCTCGGGCAACGACCTGATCTGGACCACGACGCACTGTGGGCAAATGATCCAGCGCGCCACCCTGGTTGTTGCCGAGGGCAAACAGTCGGCGGTCACGGTGCCGTGGACCGGCCGCCGGTCTGGGCCTGGCTGCCTACCTGGTCAGCCGGTCGCCAAGCCCGGAACCTATGTCGTGAAGGCCGTCTTCGACGACCGCGAGTCAGCTCCGCAAGCCTTCCAGATCGTCTGACCCCGAGGCAGGCGCCTGCTGCAGGTGCGTCGGCTTGGCGAACATCAAGGCCGCGACCAGCCCGACCAGCAGCACCACCGCCGGCAGGATCAGCGACTGCGCCATCGAGTCGCTGAAGCCCTGATGCAGCATCTCCGGCAACGTTCCGCCCGTCGCCATCCCCTCGCCCGCCGGCGCTCCGCCAGGACCGGCAGGCAGGTTGTGCGCCAGCCGCGACTCCATCAGTACGGCGATGCCCGCGCTACCGAGGACGGCGCCGACCTGACGCGTCGTGTTGTAGACGCCCGCGCCGGCTCCGGCCTGATGCAGTGGGAGGTTCCTGGTCGCCGTACTGCCGATCGGGGCCCACATGAAGCCGTTGGCCACGCCGAGCAGCGCGATCGGCAGCAGCAGCTGCCAGATCGGCACGTCGGGTTCGATGACCTGGCTGAGCCAGAACAGGGCGACCGAGCAGCACAGCAGGCCGAAGCTCGCCAGGTACCGCGGATGCGCCCGGTCCGTGAGCTTGCCGACGAACGGCGACAGCGCACCGGTGATGACGGCCATCGGGACCAGCAGCAGCGCGGACTTGGTCGGGCTCAGGCCGCGCACGGACTGCGCGTAGAGCATCAGCGGGAAGGTCATCGCGGTGATCGCGAAACCGACCGTGGTGATCGCGGTGTTCGCGAGCGAGAAGTTCCGGTCCTTGAACAGGCCGAGCGGCAGCAGCGGTTCGCCGCGGTTGCGGGACTGCCAGACCACGAAGGCGGCGAGCACCACCAGGCCGGCAATGATCAGCGACCAGACCGTGATCGGGCCGCTGATCGTGCCCCAGTCGTACTTCTGGCCCTCCTGGATGCCGAACACCAGCAGGAACAGGCCGAGCGAGCTCAGTGCGACGCCGACCAGGTCGAACTTGTGCTCGTTCGTCGGCAGGTCCGGCACCAGCCGCATCGCCAGCACGAAGGCGATCACGCCGACCGGCGCGTTCAGGAAGAAGATCCACTCCCAGCCGAGCCCGTCGACCAGCACGCCGCCGAGAATCGGGCCGACCAGCGTCGCCACGCCGGCGGTCGCACCCCACAGGCTCATCGCGCGACCGCGCTGGTCCGGCGGGAAGATCCGGGTGATCACCGCCATCGTCTGCGGCGTCATCATCGAGGCGCCGAGCCCCTGGAAGACCCGGGCGACGATCAGCATCTCGATCGACGTCGTCAGGCCGCACCACACCGACGCGGCGGTGAACAGCGCCAGCCCGGTCAGGTAGACCTTCTTCGGCCCGATCCGGTCACCGAGCCGCCCGGTCACCAGCAGCGGTACGGCGTATGCGAGCAGGTAGGCGCTGGTCACCCAGATCACGTTGCCGACGTCGGTTCGCAGGTCGTTCATGATCGCCGGGGTCGCGACCGACACGATGGTCGAGTCGACCAGGATCATGAAGAAGCCGATCACCAGCGCCCACAGCGCCGGCCACGGCCGTACCTCCGGCCTCACCCGTTGCGGGGCACCCATGGCAAGTCCTTGCTCTCGATCCGTTCGATGGTGGTGGCCAGCCAGTCGCGCTCGGCGGCGAGCTGGGCCCGGACGTAGGCGCCGCCCAGCCAGTACGGCTCGTGCACCCCGTCGGCCTGGGCGGCGGCGATCGCCTCGTTCAGCTCGGCCAGCCAGGTGTCCAGGTCGGCGACCCGGCGGCGGAACCGCAACAGCGCGTCCTCGACGTCGAGGTTGTGCGCTTCACTCAGTACCACCGGGAACAGCGGATATTCGTAGACGTACTTCTCCAGCCCGGTCTCGACCCGGCGTCGCAGCGCCTCATCGCCCTCCGGGGTGATCTCGTACGTCGTGCGCTCGGGGCGGTTGCCGGCGCGTTCGGTGCCGGTCGCGCGGACGTACTTCTGCCCGGCCAGCCGCTCGACCGTGTGGTACAGCGAGCCGGGCCGGACCTTCACGATCCGGTCGTTCTGCCGCGCGATCAGCAGCTGATACATCTCGTAGGCGTGCATCGGCCGCTCGTTGAGCAACGCCAGCACCGAGATCGCCAACGGGGTCAACTCAGCCATCATCCCCCACCCGGATTGTTCCACCCGAAATGTTCCATGTGGAGCATTACCCCGCGAAACTCCACAAACAACCCCAACGGACCCCGGCCTTCGTCGTCGGCAGTATTTTCAGCCGCTCAGCGTGGACAGACGTCGATGCACGCGGCGAGCGAACTGCACGCGGCGAGTGAAGTGCCCGCGGCCCCCACGGACACCCGCGAGGGGTCCGCCCGACAGTCGACGGTCCGCCGACTGCGGCCGGCGGACTGTCGGCGGGCACCCCTTGAACGCCGACCGGATGCACGTTGGGCACGCGATCACCCGGGTGAGCTGTTCCCTGGGCGCACAGCAATCACAGTCTGTGCGCCGGTGACCTGGCGCGGGTGCCGGTGTCCGATTGGAGGCGGTGACCGATCGGACGTGTGTCCGATCGGGGTGGGTTAGACGTAGCGTTCGAGGATGCTGGACTCGGCTAGGCGGGAGAGGCCCTCGCGGACTGTGCGGGCGCGGTTCTCGCCGACGCCCTCGACCGTCTGCAGGTCGTCGATGCTTGCTGCGAGCAACTTCTGCAGGTGGCCGAAGTGGTCGATCAAGCGATCGATCACGGCGCCCGGCAGGCGCGGCACCTTGGCCAGCAGGCGGTACCCGCGCGGCGTCACGGCCGCGTCCAGCTGCTCGGCGCCGCCGAGCTGCAGCGCCCGCGCGACCTGGCCGATGTCCAGCAGGTCGGTCGGGCTGACCGCGTCCAGCTCGAGCAGCACGTCGTCGGCCGTCTTCGCCTTGCGGCCGGTGGCCGGCGGCAGGTAGTCGCGGACGACCAGCTCGCGTTCGCCGGCGACCCCCGCGACGAGCTCGTTGAGCTGCAGGGTGAGCAGCCGGCCGTCGGTGCCGAGCTCGACGACGTACCCGTCGATCTCGGTGGCGATCCGGCGGACCATCTCCAGCCGCTGGGCGACCGCGGCCACGTCGCGAACGGTGACCAGGTCCTCGATCTCCAGCGCGGACAGCGTGCCGGACACCTCGTCGAGGCGGAGCTTGTACCGCTCCAGGGTCGCCAGGGCCTGGTTGGCGCGGGACAGGATCGCGCCGGAGTCCTCCAGCACGTAGCGCTGGTCGTCGACGTACAGCGCGATGATGTGCATCGACTGCGACACCGAGATCACCGGGAACCCGGTCTGCCGGGCGACCCGGTCGGCGGTGCGGTGCCGGGTGCCGGTCTCCTCGGTGAAGATCGACGGGTCCGGCATCAGGTGCACGGCGGCCCGGATCATCCGCGCGGCGTCGCGGTCGACGATGATCGCGCCGTCCATCTTGCTCAGCTCGCGCAGCCCGGTCGCGGAGAACTCGACGTCGATCTCGAACCCGCCGGTGGAGATCGACTCGACGGTCTTGTCGTGGCCGAGCACGATCAGCGCGCCGGTGCGACCGCGCAGGATCCGTTCCAGGCCTTCACGCAGTTCGGTCCCGGGCGCGACCGCCGCGAGGGTCGCGCGCATCCGGGCGTCGGTGCTGTTCTTGTCGGAATTGGGGGCCACGAAAACTGAGTCTATGCGGTTCGCCGCGCGTGCATGCGCGGAAGTCCCCGACTACCGGTCAGTCGGCGGACGGCAGCTCCGGTGCCTTTGCACGTGCGCGTGCAAACGCCCGTGCACCTGATCCGTGCAACCCGATCTCCCGCGTGAAATGGACCGCCGGGGGTACGACGCTTGCCGGGTCAGGGACAGCGGATGACCTGGCCGGCGTACGACAACCCGCCGCCGAATCCGAACAGCAGCACCGGCGCGCCGCTCGGGATCTCGCCTCGTTCGACCAGTTTCGACAGCGCGATCGGGATGCTCGCGGCCGAGGTGTTGCCGGACTCGACCACGTCCTTGGCGACCACCGCGTTGACCGCGCCGAGGCGCTTCGCGAGCGGCTCGATGATGCGCAGGTTGGCCTGGTGCAGCACGACGCCGCCGAGGTCCTCGGGCGCGATCCCGCTCTTCTCGCAGACCTGCTTGGCGATCACCGGGAGCTGGGTCGTGGTCCAGCGGAAGACGGCCTGGCCCTCCTGGGCGAACTTCGCGTCCTGGCCCTCGATCCGGACCGCGTCGGACATCTCCGGCACCGAGCCCCAGACCACCGGGCCGATCTCCGGCTCCTCGCTGGCGACCAGCACGGCCGCGCCGGCGCCGTCGCCGATCAGCACGCAGGTGGTGCGGTCGGTCCAGTCGGTGAAGTCGCTGAGTTTCTCGACGCCGATGACGAGCGCCTTGGAAGCGGCACCGGCCCGGATCGCGTGGTCGGCGGTCGCGATCGCGTGCGCGAAGCCGGAGCACGCGGTGTTCACGTCGATGGCGGCCGGGTTGCCGAGGCCGAGCCGGGCGGCGACCCGGGCCGCGATGTTCGGTGAACGGTCGATCGCCGTGCAGGTGGCGACCACGACGTAGTCGATCTCGGCCTTGTCGATGCCGGCGTTCGCGACGGCCTTCTCGGCCGCCCGCCAGGCCATCTCGTCGACCTGCTCGTCCGGCGCCGCGATCCGGCGCTCGCGGATGCCCACCCGGCTCTGGATCCACTCGTCGTTGGTCTCCACCATGGTGGCGAGCTCGGCGTTGGTGAGCACTCGCTCGGGCTGGTAATGGCCGAGCGCGACAACTCTGGATCCGGTCATCTGAGGGCTCCTGCGGTCATCCGGGCAGGCCGGCAAGCTTTCCAGGTTCCACGCTGAACCCGGCGGGGGGCCACCCCAGCGTACGTTCCTCGTCGCACCCCCGTGGATCCCTCGTCTCACCGGCAGCCGTGGAGTGTGGCCGGGAACACAGCTCGGTCAGGTGAGGCCGGCGGCCAGGAGAGCCGAGGGAAGGTCGGGGGCGGCGAAGACGCGGAGGCCGTACTTGGCCTGCATGTCCATGGGTTTCAGGTCCTTGCCGCGGTTGGGGACGTCGGCCGGGACGATCGCCTTGGTGAAGCCCAGGCGGGCGGCTTCGGCCAGGCGTTTCTCCAGGCCGCCGACCCGGCGGACCTCGCCGGCCAGTCCGACCTCGCCGATCGCGATCAGGCCCGGGTGGATCGGTCGGTCCATCACCGAAGAGGCGACAGCGATCGCGACCGCGAGGTCCGCGACCGGTTCGCCGATCTTCACCCCGCCGACGGTGGCGACGTACACCTCCTGGTCGGTCAGCTTCAGGCCGACCCGGTTCCCGAGTACGGCGAGGACCATCGACACCCGGGACGACTCCAGGCCCGACGTGGTCCGGCGGGGCTGTGGCGCCGCCGACGGACCGACCAGCGCCTGCACCTCGGCCAGCAACGGCCGTCGCCCCTCCATCATCACCGTCACGCACGTCCCCGCGACCGGCTCGGCGTGCTCGGAGACGAACAGGCCGGTCGGGTCCGTCACCTCGACGATGCCGGTGTCGACCATGTCGAAGCACCCGACCTCGTCCGACGGGCCGAACCGGTTCTTGGTCGCGCGGACCATCCGGAACCCGGAGTGCCGGTCGCCGTCGAACGCCAGCACGACATCGACCAGGTGCTCGAGCATCCGCGGGCCGGCGATCGCGCCGTCCTTCGTCACGTGCCCGACCAGCACGACCGCGATGTGCCGCTCCTTGGCCAGGCGCACGAGCGCACCCGTCACCTCGCGGACCTGCGTCACCCCGCCCGGCGCGCCCTCCACCTCGGGGTGCGCCATCGTCTGCACCGAGTCGATCACCAGGAACGACGGCTCGACCGCGTCCACCTGGCCGACCACCGCGGACAGGTCCGTCTCGGCCGCGAGGTAGAGCTCGTCCACCAGCGCATCGGTCCGCCCAGCGCGCAACCGCACCTGCGCAGCGGACTCCTCACCCGACACGTACAACGTCCGCTGCCCCCGCCGAGCCGACTGCGCGGCAACCTCCAGCAACAACGTCGACTTGCCGACACCGGGCTCACCGGCCAGCAGGATCACCGCACCAGGTACGACGCCGCCGCCGAGCACCCGGTCGAGCTCGCCGATCCCGGTCGGGCGGGACTCGGCCTCGATCGCGGACACCTTGGCGATCGGCATCGCGGGCGACGACACCGGGCCGGCGGTGATCCGGGCGGCCTTGGGGGCGCCGACCTCGGCGACCGTGCCCCAGGCCTGGCACTCGCCACAACGCCCGATCCAGCGCGCCGACGTCCACCCGCACTCCGAGCACGCGAACGCCGGTTTTCCCTTCGTGCTCCCCGCTGCCTTCGCCATGCCGAACAACCTAGGCGACGCTGCCGACAAATCCCGAGCGGCTGTCCACAGGCTCAGCGAAAGTGGTCGCGCAACTGGGTCAGACGCCGCCGGATCCACCCTCCGGTGAAGCGTGGAACGGGATCGGGCTCGACCTCCGGAAGCTGCCTGGTCTCCCGCGCCGCCTCGAGGTACGTCGTCAACAGCTCACTCTCGGACTGCCGCAGCAACGCGCTCTGCTCGAGCAACTTCCGCCCCTCCTCGAGCCGGCCGGAGACGACTGCCGCCGACCCCAGATGCTGCAGGCAGCGTGCCCGCCCTTCGCGTTCGTCGAGCTCTGCGTACAGGTGCTCGGCGTGCTTCCACCACCGCTTGGCCTCGTGCGGGCTGCCCTGCATCCAGGCCGCGACGCCATGCAGTTCAAGCGCATGTGCATGCCCACTGACGTCCCCGGCGGCGGTGGCACGAGCAGCCGCGGTGCCGAGATGGTCGAGCGCGTTCTCCGGGTCCTGCTGGTACAGGTGCACGATCGCGAGGTTGATGGAGATCGCCACCTCCGCAGCAAGGTCGGGGCCCGGTCTGTTCAGCCGGGCGTCGTCCAGCCGGTCTCGTGCGTTCAGAACGGCCTCGTCTCGATCGTTGCCCGCCGGTGACTGCTCGGCCCGTTCCAGATGCAGCAGCGCCCGCTCGACCTGGCGACGGGTGGTCAGCGCGGCCGCCGTACGGCTGTGGGTCGCCACGTTGTCCGAGATGCCGAGCCGTGTCGTCGCGCTGTCCAGGTCACCCATCAGCCGGTACGCCGTCGCCGCGCGGGCGGCAGCGAGCTCCGCAAGGTCCCGGCGTCCGCTGGTGTCCGCAACGGCGGCCAGAAACTCACTGAGCGCCAACAGCTCGCCAGGATCACACCGGCGCAGGTACCAGACCTCCAGCGCGTCGCAGATTCGGGCGAGGTCGTCTGCGGTCTCTTCTCGTGCCTTCTCCGTGTCAAGCAGGTCGCGTAGCCGCGGCTCGTTCAGGGCGAACCACTCGGCCGCGGCCATCCCGGCAGCACCCGAGCCGAGCTGGAATATCCACGACTCCGCCTGCTCCGCAGCCGCGTGCAGCTCCGGAGCATGTACGGCGACCACACCGCCGCGTCGCCATCTCCGGTACGCACGCAACGCGAGCGGGATGTCGTAGTACGCCCAGATCAGCGCGCAGGAAATGGCCACGGTGAATCCCGCGACCCGGATCCAGCCGCCACTGTTGAGGCTCTCCGACAGCCTGTCGCCGAGCAGTCCCGTCAGCAGCCCGGACGCGAGCGCACTGCGACTGAAGAACCCACCCCGCCGCCGGCTCTGCTGGTCCTCGACCTTCGGCGCACTCGGCGCCGGCGTCGTCACGGCCGTCCCCCGACCGTCAGCCCACGCACGACCCGCTGCCAGTTCGACAGCATCAGCACCACAGGTACGACGGAAGCAACCACGCCGGCAGCAGCGACAGTCCCGGCCGACGCGGAGAACTGCCGCGCTTCACCCCACAACACCAGCGACAACGGCGTCGTACCAGGCCCGCTGATCAGGAAGCCCACGATGAAGTCATTCCACACCAGTGCGAACTCCAACACCGCCACGGCAACCAGTGCAGGCCGATACGTACGCTGCACAGTCGCCAGTACGGCGCTCTGTCGCGCAGGTCCCTGCAACGCCTCAGACACCAACGCCGGCGGCGCAGATGCGAAAGCAGACCGCAGCAGCAGTACGGCGAACGGCAGACCAGCGGCCGCATGCACCAAGGCCAACGCAACCCGTGACCCAGCCAACCCCGCGGTACCGATCGCGTCCCGCAGCGGAGCGGCGTACATCTGCACCGGCGTCACCGCCAGCACGACGAACATCGACGTCACCACGCGCCCCAACCACTGCGGCAGCCCACCCCACGCGACCAGATACGCAGTCGGTACGGCGATCACGAGCAGTACGGCGGTTGCCGCGCCGGCGATCAGCAACGTCGACAGCAACGCACGGAACAGCCCGACGTTCGCAGCAGCCGCGAACGACGAGAACCCGAGGCCCGACGGCGACCACCAACCCCGCAGACCTGCCTCGCGTGGGGAGTGCAGTGCAGTGGCAACCAGCACCACGGCCGGCAGGATCCACACCAGGCTCACCACGAACCCCGCAGTCCACCCGATCCGACGTACTCGCTTGCTGGGCTTCGGTCGACCTACGGTGGGGTCAGGCGGCACCACCTGCACCGGCATCGCCCACCTGCGCCGCCGCAGGCCGCGTACGCCGACCACACCGACCGCGGCCACGATCGCGAACAACACCACGCCGAGAGCCGCCGTACGACCCGGGTCGTCGCCTGTTGTCGTCGCCCGCCACCAGTTGAGGCCAAGCACGTCCGCAGAGCGCTGCATCGGCCCGGGTACGACGATCAGCACCAGGTCGAAGACCCGGACGGCCGCGATGACGAGGGTCAGCGTGACCACACCGGTGATCGGCCGAAGCAGCGGGATCTCCAACGCGAACAGCCGCCGCCAACCGGTGACACCTTCGGCGGCGATCGTGCGGCTCACGTCGTCCGGGATGGCGTCCAGGCCGGCCCGGAACAGCGAGACGACGTACCCCAGCCAGGTCCAGCCGAAGGCGGACACCAGGACGAGCCAGAACAGGCCCGGGCCGAGCCAGACCGGGCTCGACCCGAACAGCTGCGTCCAGACCGCGGTCAGCGTGCCGCGTTCGGGTGCCGGGTCGAAGATCAGCCGAAACGTCGCCCCGGACACCAGCACCGACACCGCGAACGGGATCACCAGCGCGGGCTGGAGGAAGGATGTCACCTCGGGCAGCCGGTAGCTCACCAGCGCGAGGAAGAACCCGACCACCACCAGCCCGAGCGCGACCGCGACCCAGGCCAGACTGTTGCCCACGGCACGCATTGCGTCCGGGTCGCCCATCACCGCGAAGTTGCCGAACCCGAAACCGCTCGGTGTCTTGAAGGCCGCGACCACCGTGACCCCGATCGGGATCAGCAGCAGGCAGCTCAGCAACAGCGCAGGCAAGCCCAGCAGGTACGGCGCTGCCGGGCGCCGCGGCTTGCCGGCGACCGGACGACCGCTGACCTCGCGGCCGGCCACCTCGAGCGACAGGCCGTTGCTCTGCAAGCCCATCAGCTCTCCACCTTCCGCAGTTCCGTCATCGCCGCGTCCACTGCGGCGGGCACGGACTCGCTGCCGTGGTCGCCGACCCGGACCAGGAAGTCGGTGAGGACTCGCCACAGCCCGTTGATGGCGCCGAGTCGTCCCAGCCGGTCGGACAGGTCGAACTGCAGTTGCCCACCCGACTCCGACAACTGCCTGGCCAGCCGGGTGAGCTCAGGGGAGTAGCCGGTGTCCCGTCCGTCGACCAGGAAGCCGCCTGCCTTGATCCACGGGTCCACAGCGGTCGGTGCGGCCAGCCGCCGTACCAGATCGAGGGCGTCGTCGGAGGTGGGCTTCGGCAGCACCATCACGTCGCCGCCGACGACGACAGGTGGTGCGCTGCCGGCGGACAGGGCTGGGAAAGTGAAGAGGCCGACGTCGTCGGGGTCTGCGGCGAACGAGCGGACGACGGGCTCGGCGAAGTCGGACGCGAGCACCATGGCGGCTCTGCGGTGCCCGAAGACCTCTACCACTGCGTCCGGGAACTGCTGCACGAGCGACCGTTCCACCCCACCGGCCAAGGTGCCGCGTGCCGACCACATCGTGCCCAGCAAGCGAAGTGCGGCAGCGATCTGCGGCTGGTGCGACGGCTGCGGACGCTCGGCGGTCGCAAGCGCCGCGTACACGCTGGGCGCTGTGCCGAGCAGGACGTTCTCGAAGAAGTCGGTGAGCACCCAGCCGTCACCGGCCGCCAACGACAGCGGCCGCACTCCGGCAAGTGACAGGGACCTGTTGACGTCCAGCCACTCGGACCAGAGCCGCGGCGGCTCCAGGCCGAAGTTCCGGAAGACCGAGGGTCGATACCAAACCGCGGACTTGTGCGCCGTCTTGAACGGCACGCCGTACGTCGTCCCGTCGTGCACCAGCAACTCGGCCCACAACCGCGCCCGTCCGCGGTCGTCGACGTCGTCCGGGATCGGCTCGAGGTCGCGCAGGTGCCGCGGGACCAGCCCGGGCTGCGGCAGCATCACGATGTCCGGCCGACGAGTCGAACGAGCGCCGAAGGCCGTGGAGATGTCGTCGCCCAGCGGCACGACCTCGACCGGATAGTCCAGTGTGCCAAGGTTGTCGAGGACATCATGGAACGCTCGCAGTTCCTGTCCGCTCCAGCTCACCGCGACCCGCACGCTGCGACGCAGTCCGAGGACATCACTCGAGCACCCCGTGACCAACAGCGTCGCCGCCGCGCCCAGGAACGCCCGGCGACTACGCTGCATCGCCGAACCCCGTCGCTCGCTCCGGATCGGTTGTGATGAGCAACAGGGCGGCTCGGCCGAGCTCGGGGTTGGACCTGAGCCCCAGCAGCGACCCCCATGTCGGCAGACCGCCGGCGTCCTCCAACACGATCACTCGCGGCTCTGCGCGGAGCGCCCGGGCCACACCGGCCAGTCGACGACGGCCCGGGGTGATCTCGTGCGGGTAGCGGTCCAGCACGTCTTCCAGCCCGCACCACTCAGCTGTCAGCCGGCTGTGCTCCTCAGCTGCCTGACGGGTCACCCGGTGCGTGACGGTGTGGCCGTGGACGACGTTGCCGAGCACAGTCAGGTGGGGGAGCAGTCCGCCTTCGGCAGGCACCAGCCGGACCGCACCGCCGGTCTCGACGACCGCACCGTCGGGCAGGTCCTCCAGGCCGATCACCAGGTCGGCCAGTCGACGGGCAGCGGCGGCAGTGGGCATCACCAGGGCTCGCTGCTCCCCGACCTCGATCAGGACTCGTTCCGGCAGATCGGGTATTCCTTCGAGCAGCAGTCCGTCCATTCGTGGGTGGCGCCTCCCCAGAAGACCCGTCGAGTGGTCCGTCAACCCTATGGGGGTTCAGGGTCCGCTCGCAGCCGTCGCCGCGTGCCCCTCCAGAAATCTTCAGAAGACGCTGCAGAACATCTTCAGAAGGTCCGGCTCCACAGGTTGATCGCGTAGTCGACCTCGGTGCCGGTGTGCTCGGCGATGATCTTGTCCGCGTCGGCCGGCGTGAACTCGATCCGGACCACCGCCTCGAAGTCGGCCCGGCTCTCGAACCGCCAGCCCATGTCCAGGTGTGTCCGCTGCCAGCCCCGCGCGGCCCAGAAACGTTCCACTACAGGCGGTTTGATCATCGGGTACGCCGCGCTGAACCAGCGCCCGAACGTCGACCGGCTGCCGTCGTTGTCGATCACGAACGCGGTCCCGCCCCGCCGCATCACCCGGTCCAGCTCGGCCAAACCCGGCTCGCACCCCGGTCCGAAGAAGTACGCCCAGCGCGCGTGCATCACGTCGATCGACGCGTCCGGCACCGGCAGCCGCTGCGCCGTACCCTGCCTGACCTCGACGTTGGTCAGCGCCCG
The DNA here is from genome assembly GCF_053592935.1 of Kribbella sp. NPDC002412. Taxonomy (NCBI): domain Bacteria; kingdom Bacillati; phylum Actinomycetota; class Actinomycetes; order Propionibacteriales; family Kribbellaceae; genus Kribbella; species Kribbella sp. NPDC002412. The sequence continues at coordinate 149,663 of NZ_JBSFBL010000004.1, read as the reverse complement.
GGTCCGGCGCCGGGCCGCGTCGGCCAGTGCTCCGTGCGGCTCGACGCCGATCACCCGGGCCGCGGTCGCCGCGAACATCGGCAGGTGGAACCCGGTCCCGCACCCGATGTCGAGCACGGTTGCGCCGGCCCAGTCCCGGATCGCGCGCATCGCCGGCTCGATCACGCCGTCCGGGTCGACCGCGTGGTTCTCGACCTCGTACACCTTCGGGTGGTGCCAGATGTTCGGGCTGGGGATCCCGCCGTCCGCGATGCTCACACCGCCAGACCATAGCCGCGTGGGGCCGGCGACTCGATCCAGTCCCCGCTGGTCAGCTCGCAGCGGTGGAAGGAGGCATCGGCTTGGTGGTGGCCGCCAGCAAGGCGACCGGGATGAGCAGGAGACCGCAGAAGACGGCGAGCCAGTGGAAGCCGAAGTACGCGAGGACCGGTCCGGAGGCGGTGCCGGAGATCGAGGCGAGGATGCCCATGGTGAGGTCGGATATGCCTTGTGCCGAGGTGCGGATGTCCTCGGGGACCGAGCGGGACAGCAACGTGGAGCCGGCCACCAGGCAGGCGGACCACCCGAGGCCGAGCAGGAAGAGAGCCACTCCGGTCAGGCCGTGCGCGTCGTCCGGCGCCAGCGCCGCGAGTGTCATCGCGATGGCCAGGATGCCGAGTCCGATGCCGATGGTGGGGATCCGGCCCAGGCGGTCGGCCAGCCAGCCGGTCAGCGGGGACAGGGCGAACATGCCGGCGACATGGCCGCTCAGCACGAAGCCGACGATGGTCAGGGACGCGCCGTGGTGCGTGAGGTGGACCGACGTCATCGACATCACCCCGACCATCACCGCGTGCGCAGTCGCGATCGCCAGCAGGCCGAGCCGCGCGTGCGGAATCGCGACGACCTGACGGAACGTCGTCATGAGTGGCTGGCGTTCCAGCTTGTGCCGCGGCGTGAGCTGCTGCAGCCGCCGCATGCCGAACCACACCGTGAGCGTGCTGGTCCCGAACGCGATCACCGAGAAGACGTACGGACCGGCCAGCGCCAGGAGGCCGAGTGACATGCCGACCGAGCCGCCGACGCCGGTCAGGTTCGGTCCGACGACCACACCGATCGTGGTGGCCCAGACGACCACGGCCAGCGAACGCGCGATGTGATCCGGGTCCGCTGCGTCCGTGGCGGCGTACCGGGACTGCAGGTTGGAGGCCGTGCCGCTGCCGAACAGGCAACCGGCGAACAGCAGCAACGCCAGCGAGTCCAGTTGTGCGGCGACGATGGTGAGCACCGCACCGGAGAAGGCGATGAAGTAGCCCGTCGTCAGGGACACCCGCCGCCCACGCGACCGAGCCAACCGAGCCAGCGGTACGGCGAGCAGCGCAGCTCCCAGTGTGGTCGACGTGGCGACCAGCCCGGCGAGCGAGGTGGAGCCGGAGATGTTCTCGGCGAGCAGACCGGCTACGGCGAAGCCACTGGCCGTTGCCACCCCACCAAGTGCGTTGCTGGCCACCAGCACCCGCAGGGTCGTTCGCTGCGCCTCGGCGGGTCTCTGGTCGGTGGTCACGAGGTCACCCTCTCATCAACCTGACCCGGAAGGCAGCCGGATTGTGACTGCTCGGCAGCGTGCTCAGCATCTGAGTTACACGCACTTCCGAACATGGACTGCGACGGAAGCCCGACTATAGGATCCTCTTGACGTAATTCCACCCCCTTGGAGTCCGGATGCCTGACATCGCGATCGTCCCTGCCCCGCGCGAGCTCACCGTCACCGAAGGCCGATGGGTCTCCGAGGACCCGGCGTCCGAGGCCGTCCGGACGGTGGTGGAGAACCTTGGTGAGACCGAGTACCGGATCGACGTGACGGCGGAGGGCGCCCGGTTGTCGGCCGGCTCCGAGGACGCGCTGCGGCACGCGGAGACGACGTACCTGCAGTTGCTGGACGCCGCCGTACCGGTGGAGGACGGGAAGGTCGCGGTGCCGGCGGTGCGGGTCGCGGATGCGCCGCGGTTCGGCTGGCGGGGCACGATGCTCGACGTCGCGCGGCACTTCATGCCGAAGGAGTTCGTGCTCAAGGTCATCGACGTACTGGCGCTGCACCGGCTGAACGTGCTGCACCTGCACCTGACCGACGACCAGGGCTGGCGGGTCGAGATCGAGGCGTACCCGAAGCTGACCGAGGTCGGCGCGTGGCGGCCGGAGACGATGGTCGGGAAGATGTCGCACGGCCAGACCGAGTTCACCTACGACGGGAAGCGGCACGGCGGGTTCTACACCAAGGACGAGTTGCGCGAGATCGTCGCGTACGCCGCGGATCGTGGGATCACGGTGGTCCCGGAGATCGATCTGCCGGGGCACATGCAGGCGGCGATCGCGGCGTACCCGGAGCTCGGCAACTACCCCGAGAACCAGATCGGCGTGCGGCAGGTCTGGGGAATCAGCGACGACGTGCTGAACGTGAACGACGAGACGGTCGAGTTCGTCCGGACCGTGCTGCGGGAGGTGCTGGAGATCTTCCCGGGGCCGTTCATCCACCTGGGTGGTGACGAGTGCCCGTCGGTGCAGTGGCGGGAGTCGGAGGCGGCGCAGAAGCGGCAGGCCGAGCTGGGGTTGTCCGAGGCGAGCCAGCTGCAGGGCTGGTTCACCGCGCAGGTCGCGTCGGTGCTGGCCGAGGAAGGGCGGCGGCTGGTCGGCTGGGACGAGATGGTCGAGACCGACTGCCCGAAGGACGCGGTGATCATGGCGTGGCGCAGCGCCGAGCGTGGCGAGGTCGCGGCGAAGGCGGGGCACGAGGTCGTGATGACGCCGTGCGAGTCGGTGTACTTCGACTACTACCAGGGTGACGCGGCGACGGAGCCGCTCGCGATCGGCGGGTTCATTCCGCTGGAGAAGGTGTACGACTTCGAGGTGATCCCGCCGGGGCTGAGCGCCGAGGAGCAGGCCCGGATCGTGGGCGCTCAGTGCAACGTGTGGACCGAGTACATGGAGGGCCCCGACCAGGTCGGCTACATGCTCCTGCCGCGGCTGTCCGCCTTCGCCGAACGCGCGTGGGGCTCCCCGAAGACGTCGTACGACGACTTCCTCACCCGGCTGCGCCCACACCTGACCCGCATCGAGCGTCTCGGGGTGAACTACCGCCCACTCGACTGAAACCTGCCGCTTCAGTGGCTGAGGGGATCACCAAATCTCCGTAGGCGCTGTTGGCAGGGGTAGACGGCCCGGGGACTTCCTGACAACGATGAGTTGTCAGGAACCCGGGTCGGGGAGCGGGAGGCAAGCATGACCGCGGTGGGGCCGCTGGATGCGATGTTCCTGCTCGGGGAGAGTCGTGAGCAGCCCATGCATGTCGGTGGGCTGATGCTGTTCGAGCTGCCGGAGGGGGCCGGGCGGGACCACGTGTTCCCGGAGGGGTCGCGGGACTACGTGTCGCGGCTGTACCACGAGATGGTCGCGGCGCAGGCGGTCAATCCGCTGTTCGCCCGCCGGGTGCGGAACCGGCCGCTCGACCTCGGCTACTGGTCGTGGGAGCAGGACGACGAGATCGATCTCGAGTACCACGTGCGGCTGTCGTCGCTGCCTCGGCCGGGGCGCTACCGGGAGCTGTTCGAGCTCACCAGCCGGCTGCACGGCACCCTCCTCGACCGGCACCGCCCACTGTGGGAGATGCACCTGATCGAGAACGTCGAGGGCCGCCGCTTCGCCATGTACAGCAAGATTCACCACTCGATGATCGACGGCGTCACCGCTCTCCGGTGGATGCAGGACACCCTCACCACAGACCCCAACCGCACCAAAATGCCCGCCCCCTACGCGCTCCCTGACTCGGCCGAGCCACCGACGAACACACCTGGTTTGCTGACGACCGTCGGACGGGTGCCGGGCAACGCGGGCAGGTTCCTGCTCGACCTCGCCGGGCTCACGCCGGTCGGCCTCAAGAGTTTGCTGCAGGCGACCACTCCGTTCGCGGCGCCGAGGACGGTGTTCAACCAGGGGATTACCGGGGCGCGGCGGTTTGCGGCGCAGTCGTGGCCCATCGAGCGGTTGGAGAAGGTGCGGGCGATCACCGGGGCGACGCTCAACGACGTGATGCTGGCGATGTGTTCAGGTGCCCTGCGCAACTATTTGCTCGAGCTGAACGCGCTGCCGGCCAAGCCGTTGACCGCAATGGTCCCGGTGTCGTTGCGCGGCAGCTCCGACGCGCCCGGCGGCGGCAACTCGCTGAGCACGCTGATCACCGACCTCGCCACCGACGAGGCGGACCCGGAAGCCCGGATCCGCCGCATCATCGCGTCCACCAGCTACGGCAAGGGCAGGCTGTCCGGCCTCACTCCGCTGCAGAACCTGATGGTCGGCGCGCTCGGCTTCAGCGTCGCCGGCCCGGCCGCCGTGCTCCCGGGAGTGGCCGGCCGTACGGCGCCGCCGTACAACCTGGTCATCTCCAACGTGCCCGGCCCGGCCGAGGGCCCGCTGTACTGGAACCGGTCGCGCCTGCTCGGCATGTATCCGGCCTCGGTCGTGCTGAACGGCCAGGCGCTCAACATCAGCGTGACCAGCTACGACCACCACCTGCACTTCGGCCTGATCGGCTGCCGCCGGACCGTCCCGCACCTCCAGCGGCTGCTCGTCCATCTCGAGACCTCACTCGCCGATCTCGAGCACATCCACTAAGCCAGCAGCGCGTCGATCTGGCCGACCGACAGCTCCAGCCCCTCGGCCATGCCCATGCCGATCAACTGGTCCATCTGCTCGCGGGAGTCGAAGACCGACTTCAGCTCCATCCGGGTGCCACCGCCGTACGCGCTGAGCTGCATCCGGACCGTGCTGACCGGCATGTCGTCGACCGGCTTGCCGTCGGCGTCCGCGAAGCCGTCGAGGAACTCCAGCGACTCCTTCGGGTTCACCGCCGTGAACCGCCACCAGCCGCGGTACTTGTCGCCCTCCGGGCTGGTCATGTAGTACGTGACCTCGCCACCCGCGGTCAGGTCGTGGTCGATCACCGTCGCCGGGTGCGTCGGCGGTCCCCACCAGCGCTCCAGCAGCCGCGGGTCCGCCCACAGCTCCCAGACCCGCTCGGCCGGCGCGTCGAAGTCCGCGACCACGGTCAGGGTCAGGGCGTCGAAATCCTTGTCAATGCTCGTCACGCTCATCTTCTCGGTTCCCCTCTGTCTCGGTGAGCAGCTCGGACATCCGGTCGACCCGGCCGCGCCAGGTCGCCTCGAGCTGGTCGAGTGCCTCGCGAGCTCGCCGTACGGCGTCCACGTCGGTGCGCACCAGTTGCTCCCGGCCACTGCGTTGCTTGGTGACGAGCCCGGCGCGCTCCAGGACGGCCACGTGCTTCTGCACGGCCGCGAAGCTCATCGGGTACGCCTCGGCCAGCCGCGACACCGACGCCTCGCCGGTCAGGCAGCGCCGCACGATGTCGCGCCGGGTCGTGTCGGCCAGCGCGTGCAGCAACTGGTCCACGACGGACTCATCTACAACCATTTGGTTGTACGTTAGGCACAGCGCAAGGCCAGGTCAAGGGGTACGGCGATTTACAGCCGGACGGTGCCGCTGGGAGTCTCGAAGACCGCGGAGACCAGACCGGGCTGCCCGTTCGGACGCCAGTCGACCTCGAGGTCGTCGAGCAGGTGGTCGGCCGGGTGGCCGATCCAGTCGGTGACCCGGACCGGGTCGCCGGCGATCTCCAGGGCGGTCAGCTTGATGCCCTTGCCGCCGACCGACGGGTGCTGGGTGAGGTCGTCCCAGTGCACGAAGAACGGCAGCTGCGGGTCGGCGATCAGGCCCTTCACGCCGATCTGCCGCCAGGTCAGGTTCACCCCGTCCGGCCGGTGCCGGTTGCCGGGCACCGCCTGCCGGCCGAGGCGCTGCTCCATCCGCTGCATGTCGCGGACCGCCACCACCCAGCCGAGCCAGCCGCCACCCAGCTGCTTGCGGGCGCGCACCGCCTGGCCGAACGGCGCCTTGTCCGACGCCGGGTGGTCCAGGACGTCGACCACCTCGATGTAGCGGTCGTTCTCCAGGGCCAGGACGTGGTTCACGGTGCCGAACCGCGGGTGCACCCCGCCGTCGACGAACTCCGCGCCGAGTTGTGCGGACAGCCGCTCGAGCGTCGCCTCGCACCCGTCGGGCCCGCAGGCGTACGAAAGATGATCAAGACGCATGCCAGTCATTCTGGCCCCGATCACCGACAGTCGCGGACCTGGGGGTGTCGCGACCCGCAGATAGGGTCTACGTCATGCGCACAGTCGTCGTCGGCGGGACCGGTCACATCGGCACCTATCTCGTGCCGGAGCTGGTGCGGCTCGGGCACGAGGTCGTCGTACTCAGTCGGGGCGAGCGGTCGCCGTACCAGTCGGACGGCGCCTGGAATCGGGTCGAGCAGATCTCGGTGGACCGCGCCGCGGAGGATGCCGCGGGCACCTTCGGTACGCGCGTCGCCGAGTTGCGGCCTGATGTCGTCATCGACCTGATCTGCTTCACCGAGGACAGCGCCCGGCAACTGGCCGAGGCGGTCCGCGGCAAGGTCCAGCACCTGCTGCACTGCGGCACGATCTGGGTGCACGGCCCGAGCGAGCTGGTGCCGACGCGCGAGGACGCGCCGCGACGGCCTTTTGGCGACTACGGCATTCAGAAGGCGGCGATCGAGCGCTACCTGCTGGACCGCGCACATCGCGACGGGCTCCCGGTCACACTGATCCACCCCGGTCACATCAGCGGTCCCGGGTGGACGCCGATCAACCCGGCGGCCAACCTCGACCTCGGCGTGTTCGAGAAGCTTGCCCATGGCGACGAGCTCGTGCTCCCGAACCTCGGTCTGGAGACGGTCCAGCACGTGCACGCCGCTGACGTGGCAGGCATGTTCCTCGCCGCACTGCGGAACCGATCGGTCGCAGTCGGCGAGAGCTTCCACGCGGTCGCCGAGGGCGCGATGACACTGCGTGGGTACGCCGCGGGCGTCGCCACCTGGTTCGGTCAGGAGGCGCGTCTCGCGTTCCTGCCCTGGGACGAGTGGCGACGGACCGTGTCCGAGAACGACGCCGCGGCCACCTACGACCACATCGCGCACAGCCCGCACTGCTCGATGGAGAAGGCTGCGCGGCTGCTCGGTTTCCGCCCGCGTTACAGCGCGCTGGACGCCGCGTTGTCCGGCGTCGGCTGGCTGGTGGAGAACGGCAAGATCACTTAGAGGCCGGGTGCGGCAGCAGCCGACCGGCTTCCAGGTACTCACGGCAGTAGGTCGCCAGCACGTCGTACGCCTTGTGGCCCATCAGTGTCTGCAGCTCGACCTTGCTGGACTCGAAGACGGCCTCGACGCCGATGTGGGCCTCGGTGTTTCCGGTGCAGTACCAGTCCAGGTCGTGCCCGCCCGGACCCCAGCCGCGCCGGTCGTACTCACCGATGCCGACCTCCGTGTACGTCGTCCCGTCCGGGCGCTCGACCTCGCGGAAGGTCCGGCGGATCGGGAGCTGCCAGCAGACGTCGGGCTTGGTCTCGACGAAGTGCACGCCCTTCTTCAGCGCCAGCCCGTGCAGGGCGCACCCGCCGCCACCGGGGAAGTCCGGCCGGTTCAGGAAGATGCAGGCGCCCTCCCAGACCCGGGTCTTGCGGTCGCCCTCGTCGTCGGTCTCGACCCAGCCGTTCTTCCGGCCCTCCTTGCGGAACTGCCAGTCGTCCTTGGTCAGCTCCTTGACGTAACCCTTGACCCGCTTCTCGTCGTCATCGTCGGAGAAGTGCGCGCCGAGGGTGCAGCAGCCGTCGTTCGGCCGGCCTTTGTAGATGCCGCGGCAGCCACCGCCGAAGATGCAGGTCCAGTTGGACGTCAGCCAGGTCAGGTCGCAGCGGAAGACCTGGTCGGGGTCCTCGGGGTCGATGAACTCGACCCAGGCGCGGGGAAAATCGAGCGAAACCTCAGGCACCTGGAAAGCGTACGCGCCTTCGGCCGCCGAGCGTGAACGCTGACTCCGGATAAGGCCCGGAGAACGCCTGTCCAGTAGCGTGAGGGTATGCGGCTCGGCGTACTCGACGTTGGATCCAACACCGTCCACCTGCTCGTGGTGGACGCTCATCGTGGTGCTGCGCCACTGCCGGCGTACTCGCACAAGACCGAGTTGCGGCTGGCCGAGTACCTGGACAAGAACGGCAAGATCGACGGCTCGGGCTCCGACGGACTGGTGTCGTTCATCAAGGAGGCGTCCGAGCTCGCCGAGGACAAGGGCTGCGAGTCGGTGCTTGCGTTCGCCACCTCGGCGCTGCGCGAGGCGCCGAACGGCGAGAAGGTGCTCGACCGGGTCCGCAAGGAGACCGAGATCGACCTGCAGGTGCTCACCGGTGAGGACGAGGCCCGGCTGACGTTCCTCGCCGTACGGCGCTGGTTCGGCTGGTCGTCGGGCCGGCTGGCCGTTTTCGACATCGGTGGCGGTTCGCTGGAGATCGCCGCCGGGTCCGACGAGGAGCCGACCGTCGCGGTGTCGGCCCCGCTCGGCGCCGGCCGGCTGACCCGCGAAGGGCTGACCAACGACCCGCCGGACAAGGACGAGGTCCGGGCGCTGCGGAAGCGGATCCGGATGGAGATGGCCGCGGTGGCCGGCAACGTACTGCGGGCCGGCAAGCCGCAGCGTTCGGTCGCCACCAGCAAGACGTTCCGGTCGCTGGCGCGGATCTGTGGCGCCGCGCCGTCGGACGAGGGGCAGTACGTGCCGCGGTCGCTGAACCGGGACGACCTGGCCGAGTGGATGCCGAAGCTGACCAAGATGTCCGCGGCCGAGCGGGCCGAGCTGCCGGGGGTGTCGGCGGGCCGCGCGCCGCAGCTGCTCGCGGGCGCCCTGGTCGCGGACGCCGTGATGGACCTGTTCGACCTGCCCGCGCTCGAAGTGTGTCCGTGGGCGCTGCGGGAGGGTGTCATCCTGTCCCGGCTCGACCAGTTGCAACCCCGATGAAGCACCACCCCTGACGAACCACCGCGAAGGCACCAGATGAGCACCAGCAAGACCGCCCGGATCGGCCTGTCGACCGCGTCTGTCTACCCCGAGTCGACGGCGAGCGGGTTCGAGCTGGCCGCCCGGCTCGGGTACGACGGGGTCGAGGTGATGGTCGGGATCGACCCGCTCAGCACCCAGATCGACGCGGTCCAGCGGCTGGTCGACTACCACCAGCTGCCGGTGCTGGCGATCCACGCGCCGTGTCTGCTGATCACGCAGCGGGTCTGGGGCACCGACCCGTGGGGGAAGCTGGAGCGCAGCGCCGAGGCCGCGAAGGAGCTCGGCGCGGACGTGGTCGTCGTCCACCCGCCGTTCCGCTGGCAGCGCGACTACGCCCGCGGGTTCGTCGAGGGGATCGCGCGGCTCGAGGAAGAGACCGGCGTGATCTTCGCGGTCGAGAACATGTACCCGTGGCGCGCGCCCGGCAAGGGCCTGCAGGCGTACGCGCCGAGCTGGGACCCGACCGAGCAGGACTACGCGCACACCACCCTCGACCTGTCGCACTCGTCGACCGCCGAGCAGGACTGTGTCGAGCTCGCGGCGACGATGGGCAAGAGCCTCACCCACATCCACCTGACCGACGGCACCGGCTCGGCCAAGGACGAGCACCTGGTGCCCGGTCGCGGCACCCAGCGCGCCGCCGACCTGCTGAACGGCCTGGCCAACCAGGACTTCCGCGGGCACATCATCATCGAGATCAACACCCGCCGCGCGACCAGCCGGTCCGAGCGCGAGGTCGACCTGATCGAGTCGCTCGAGTTCACCCGCAAGCACTTCGTCCGCACGTCCCGGCGCTCGTCGTTCGCGGTCACCCCGGAGGGGGAGATCTCGGAGCTCACCACATGACCCGGTCCTCGACCGGAGGTAAGGCTTCGGCCGCTGGTGGTGCCGGGAACGGGCGCCCGGGCCGCCGGCCGGGGGGACCGGACACCCGGGGGGAGATCCTGCTCGCGGCCCGGAAGTCCTTTGCGGACAAGGGTTTCAACGGCACCTCGATCCGCGCGGTCGCCCGCGAGGCCGGGGTGGACGCGGCGCTCGTGCACCACTACTTCGACAGCAAGGACGAGCTGTTCATCGAGGCGATGGCGATCCCGGTCGACCCGCGGCAGATCGCCGCGCGGATCCTGGACGGCCCGCCGGAGGAGCTCGGCCGCCGGATCGCGACCGTGTTCCTCGGCGTCTGGGAGTCGGCCGAGGGGCAGCAGCGGATGAAGGCGATCTTCCGCAGCGTGGTGACCAGCGACGAAGTGGCCCGGATCATGCGGGAGGGCATCACCCAGATGATCATCGGGCCGGTCTCGCGCGCCCTCGACGTACCTGACGCGCAGCTTCGCGTCACGATGGTCGCGACGCAGCTGATCGGGGTCGCGATGGCCCGCTACCTGGTCGGTCTCGAGCCGGTCGCGTCCGTGGACCTGGCCGTGCTGATCGATCGGCTGGCCCCGGTCCTTCAGCTGCACCTCACCGGCTGATGCAGATTCCGTCGGATCGGGAGATCCGTGAGTTGCATCGCTCGTACGCGCCGAGCCGCGCGGCCTTCGAGTCGGTGTTCGAGCACTGCTCGATCGTCTGCCGGATCGCAGAGCAGTACCTCGGGTCCTTGGATCTCGACGGGGATCTGGTGCGGGCCGGTGCGTTGCTGCACGACATCGGCGTCTACCGGCTCGACTCGGCCGAGTATGTGCGGCACGGCGTACTCGGGCATGAGCTCCTGCACGGCCTCGGCTTTCCGGACGAGTTGAGCCGGTTCTGCTCCCGGCACACGGGCGTCGGGATCACGCGGGACGACGTACTGCGGCAGGCGCTGCCGATCCCGGTCGACGACTACGTGCCGGGTACGCCGGAGGAGGAGCTCGTCATGTACGCGGACAAGTTCCACAGCAAGCGGACGCCGCCGGTGTTCGTCTCCGGTGACACGTACGCGGCCGTGGTCGCTCGGTGGGGTGCGGACAAGGTCGTCACGTTCGGTGCGATGCGTCAGCGGTACGGCGACCCGGACCTGGCCCCGCTGGTCGACGCCACCGGATTCGCGCTGATCTGACCACTTGCGGACGGGTGCCGTCGCGAGCTAAATTCATCACATGATGAAAAACGCGGTGAGTTGCCGGGACGTCGTGGTGGTGCGCGGCGACCGGGAGGTCCTGCACGGGGTCGGGTTCGACCTCCGGACCGGGACGGTGACCGGGCTGCTCGGTCCGTCCGGCTGCGGCAAGACCACGCTGATCCGGGCGATCGTCGGGCTGCAGGCCAAGGTCACCGGCGACATCGCCGTACTGGGTGAGCCGGCCGGCGCGGCCACGCTGCGCGGCCGGATCGGGTACGTCACCCAGGAGCCCAGCGTGTACGGCGATCTGAGCGTCGCCGAGAACCTGCGCTTCTTCGCCGGCGTCCTCGGGGTGTCGTCCGATGATGTGGAACGCGTGATCGACGCGGTGGATCTGCGCTCGCACGTCGATGCGCGGGTGGACCGGCTGTCCGGTGGTCAGCGGTCGCGTGCGTCGCTTGCCGCTGCGTTGCTGGGCAGTCCTGAGCTGCTTGTCCTCGACGAGCCGACGGTCGGACTGGATCCGGTGCTCCGGCGGGATCTGTGGCAGCTCTTCCACTCGTTGGCGGACGCCGGCGCGACGTTGCTCGTCTCGAGCCATGTGATGGACGAGGCTTCGCGCTGCGACCGGCTTCTGTTGATGCGCGACGGCGACCTGCTTGCCGACGACACTCCACAATCGCTGCTCGACTCGGTCGGGACCGACGACATCGAGCAGGTGTTCCTCACCCTGATCGACCGGAAGGCAGGTGCGCGATGACGCTCCGTGTCACCTTGGCCGTCGCCGCGCGGGTCCTCGCCCAGCTGCGCCGCGACCATCGCACCGTCGCGATGCTGATCGTGCTGCCGGCGCTGCTGGTCAGCCTGATGTGGTGGATGTTCACTGATTCGCCGACGACCTTCGATCGGATCGGCGGTCCGTTGCTGGCGGTGTTCCCGTCGATCATCATGTTCGTCGTCACCTCGGTCGCGACGCTGCGCGAACGGTCCACCGGGACGCTGTCGCGGCTCTTCACGATGCCGATGGGGAAGCTGGATTTCCTGCTGGGGTACGCGGTGGCGTTTGCGCTGATTGCCGTCGTACAGGCGTTGGTCGTGGTGTCGATCGCGCTTTATGCGCTGGATCTGGATATCCGCGGACCTGCGTGGCAGCTCGGTGTTGTCGCGGTGCTCGACGGCGTTCTCGGTACGGCGCTCGGACTGTTTGCGAGTGCTTTTGCGGCGACCGAGTTTCAGGCGGTGCAGATGATGCCGGCGGTGATGATTCCGCAGCTACTTCTGTGCGGTCTGCTGGTGCCGCGTGACCAACTGCCTGGGGTTCTGCATGCGATCAGCGACGTACTGCCGCTGTCCTACGCCGTCGACGCGGTCACCGGGGTTGCCCAAGGCAACGGCTTCGGCTCGGGCGCCGGCGCCGACGCCCTGGTCGTGATCGCGTTCATCCTCGCCGCCCTGGGCCTGGGAGCCGCCACCCTCCGCCGACGTACCGCCTGACCCGCACGCAGCCGGCTCGGGTGGACCGGTGGGGCTGGTATTCATGGGACTCCTTGTGAACCCAGTGGGGAGTCTCATGAGCTACAGCCCGCCGCCCGACACGCCGCAACAGTCTTGGACCGATCCGCACGGGCGGGGTTGGCCGGGTGGGCCCCCTCCGGCAAATGCTCCGAAGGGGGCCGGGGCGGCTGTGCTTGCGTTGCTTCTCGGTCTGGCCGGGAGCGTGGTCTGGTTGCTGCCGATCAACCTGGATCTCATCCGGCCCTACAGTCCGCTCCCGTTCGCCGTGCCCGGGCTTGCGCTCGCGATCTTCGCGCTCACCGGGAACCGCCGCGGCAAGCCGGTCGCCGTCTTCGCCGCGTTCTTCTCCGTGCTCGCGCTGGGTCTCGGCCTGTTCATGGTCGCCTCCACCGTGATCGCAGCGTCCTAGGACGGCGTCAGCGGATGACCTTCACGACCTTGCCGGCCCTGTCGTACGCCGTAAGTTTCGGCGCCGACACCTTGGTCGCCGGTCCCGGGCTCAACCACGTGAAGGCGAACCACCCGTCGGTGACCTCGACCTCGTGGACCGGACCCGGCCCCAGTTCGAGCCGGACCTTGGTCGCTGCCGACGACACCCGTCCCCAGCCGGTGTAGTTGTACTGCTTCGTGCACGGCGTACCGGGGCAGTAGCTCCCGCCCCCACCGGACGCCACGAACAGCTCGGCGTGCTTGGGTCCCTTGCCAGGCGTGAGCACCGGGTCGTTCGGCCCGAGCGCGTTCAACGTCAGGAACGGGGTCGCGCCCGGCATCGGCTCACCGGCCGAAGGTGACGCGAGCTCGCAGGCGACTGCCTTCCGCCCGGACGGCGAGATCGCGACGACCACCGTCGTACCGAGTCGCTTCGACTGGTCCGCCGCCACCACGCGCCACCCGGTCAGATCGACCCACAGCTTCACCGAGCAGTTCCGCAGCTGGCCGGCCGCGGTCGTCGGCAACGGATCCTTCTCGGCCGCCGCGACCAGCGCCGGCTTCGGCTTGTCGCCGCCGGGAATCGTGCACGCCGCGAACTTCGCGCCCCTCTCGAACGCGTACATCGGCGTACTCCCGGCCTTCAACGAGCCCGATCCCTGCAGCGCCTGCTTGTTCTCCGGGTACCGCAGCGCGCACCGCCGTACCGCTTCCTCCCTGGTGATCGTCTGGCCGGCGGCCGCCTCGCCGCGCTCGATCCCCGGCACCGCCTCGAACTGCGAGTTCTGGTTCTGGTCGCCGGCCAGTCCCGGCTGCTTGTCGGCCACGCCGAGACTCGGCACCAGGCTCACCAGCGCGACCACAGCAACTCCGCTGATCGCGGCGCCCGCGGTGAGGACCGTACGGCGCAGCCTCCCTCGACGGCCCCGGGCCAGCAGCCCCTCGGTGTCGAACGGCTTCAGATTCTCCGCCTCGGCCAGCCTCTGCAGTTCCGCGCGGACCTCGCGTACGTCTTCCATCTCGCTCTCCTTCACAACGCCCGGCTCGTCCGCCGCGCCCGGTCGATCGCCTTGCGGAGAGTGTCGAGGCCGCGCGCCGCCTGGCTCTTCACCGTGCCCTCCGAGCACCCCAGGACCTCCGCGGTCTGCTCGACGGACAGGTCCTCGTAGTACCGCAGCACCACACACGCCCGTTGCCGCGGCGCCAGCCCGCGCAGTGCCTCGAGTACTTCGTTCCGCTCGGCGTACCCGGCGGCGAAGTCGTCCCGCTCCACCCCTTCAGGCACGTCGGCGATCGAAACCTCCCGCCGCCACGGCCGCCGCTTCCCGTCGTGCGCCACGTTGACCACCATCCGGCGGGCGTACGCGAACGGGTTCCCCGTCCGCCGCACCTTCGGCCAAGCCAGGTACAGCTTGTAGAGCGCGTCCTGAACGATGTCGTCGGCCCGGTGCCGATCCCCACTCACCAGGTAAGCCGTCCGCCGCAACGACGCACTCGCCGCCTCGACGAACTCGACGAACTCCCGGTCCCGCTCCGCCATCTGGCTCCTCCACTCTCCAGTTCCCCCTCAAGACGGAACCCCAGCCCCCCGAGGTTGCACCCGGACCTGGGCCAGCCCACGCACCCCGCTACGCCCGCTCAGCAAGCCCCGTCAACGAGATGCATCGACTTGTAGGTGTCGGCTCACCTGTCGCGGTTGCCGCGGGCGAGCGACCTAGGAGCAAGGCGCTCGCGCGTTCCTCTGGCGTGGGGGTGTGGGCACGGGGTGTAATCGGACCAGTGGGGGTGGTGGTGTGGTTCTGGACACAGGATTAGGGCCGGTTCGATTCAGGCACGTAACCTGCTGACACCACTGGCATATGGGGCCGGGTGGGTTGATGAGGAGGAACACGTAGTGCTTCGGCGAGTACTGCTGGGCATGTCCCGCAGCCCCCAGATCAAGAAGGCTGTTTCGTCGCTCCCGGTGTCCAGTGGCATCGTTGCGCGGTTCGTGGCCGGCGAGACCGCTCCGGAGGCTGTGCTGGCCACCGAGAAGCTGGTCAGCAGCGGCCTGAACGTCACGCTCGACCACCTCGGTGAGGACGTCACCGACCTGGCTGCTGCGACCGCCACCGTCGAGGCCTACCTCGAGCTGCTCCGGCAGCTCGCCGACGTCGGCCTGACCAAGAACGCCGAGGTCTCCGTCAAGCTGTCCGCCGTCGGGCAGGCGCTGCCGGGTGACGGCGAGAAGATCGCGCTGGAGAACGCGCGGAACATCTGCCTCGCGGCCCGCAACGCCGGTACGACGGTCACGCTCGACATGGAGGACCACACCACGACCGACTCGACGCTGGGCATCCTGCGCGAGCTCCGCCAGGACTTCCCGGAGACCGGCGCGGTGCTGCAGGCCTACTTGCGCCGTACCGAGGCCGACTGCCGCGACCTCGCGTACGCGGGCTCCCGGGTCCGGCTGTGCAAGGGCGCGTACAAGGAGCCGGAGTCGGTCGCGTTCCAGGAGAAGCGGGCTGTGGACAAGGCGTACGTCCGCGCGATGAAGATCCTGATGAACGGCGCCGGTTACCCGATGATCGCCTCGCACGACCCGCGCCTGATCGCGATCGCGGGCTCCCTCGCCGACCGCGCCAACCGCCGCCCCGGCAGCTACGAGTACCAGCTGCTCTTCGGCATCCGCCCCGAAGAGCAGCTCCGCCTGGCCTCCCAGGGCCACACCGTCCGCGTCTACATCCCGTACGGCGAAGACTGGTACGGCTACCTGGTCCGCCGCCTCGCCGAACGCCCCGCCAACCTCCAGTTCTTCGCCCGCTCCCTCATCAGCAAGAAGTAACCCCAACCCCATCCATCTGCGGGTTTCGGTTACCGATGGCGGGCGACGTGCACGCGACCGGGGAGCGGGCGCGTGGGGGAGCTGGTCCGGCTGGTGGGCGGTCGTCGGATCTCCGACTACTGGGATCAGTAGTCTGAGGGCATGACGAGCAAGGTGGCCATTCTTGGGGCCGGGGTGATGGGGGAGACGTTGCTGTCTGGCCTGATTCGGGCTGGGTGGCGACCGGAGGAGCTCCTGATCACCGAGCGCCGGGAGGAGCGGGCCGCCGAGTTGCGGGAGCGGTACGGCGTGGACGTCGTGTCCAACCTGGACGCGGCTGCCAAGGCGGAGACGCTGGTTCTGGTGGTGAAGCCGCAGGACATGGCGGACCTGCTCAGCGAGATCGCCCCGGCGGTCGAGGCGTCGCAGACCGTGGTGTCGATGGCGGCCGGTGTCACCACCGGGTTCGTCGAGTCCCGCCTGCCCGAGGGCGTCGCCGTGGTCCGGGTGATGCCGAACACGCCGGCGCTGGTCGACGAGGGGATGGCGGCGATCTCCCGCGGCGCGCACTGCGACGAGAGCCACCTGGAGCTGGCGGAGAGCCTGCTGGCTGCGACCGGCAAGGTCCTGCGGGTGCCGGAGAAGCAGCAGGACGCGGTGACCGCGATCTCCGGGTCCGGTCCGGCGTACCTGTTCTTCGTGGTCGAGGCGATGATCGAGGCCGGCGTGCACATGGGCCTGCCGCGCGGCACCGCGACCGAGCTCGTCGTGCAGACCGTGGTCGGCTCCGCGAAGCTATTGCGGGAGACCGGTGAGCACCCGACCGTGCTCCGCGAGCGCGTCACGTCCCCGGGCGGGACGACGGCGGCCGCCGTACGCGAACTGGAGGACCACAAGGTCCGCGCGGCGTTCCTGTCGGCGATCGAAGCGGCCCGCAACCGTTCGCGCGCGCTCGCTGCCGAGTAACACCTGTCCCACGGCTGGCGTTATTGTTGGCGCCGCAGTTTCCTGCCGTGTTCAAGGGATGAGTCGACTATGGTCCCGCCCATGAGTAATCGTTCGGAGCAGGAGAGCCCCGAGCATCTCAGCGCTGCCCTCACACCGGGAGTCCCGGAGCAGGCCGCCGTACGCGTGCCTGACCTGCCCTGGCGGGTGCCCCTGGACCCGGCTCCGTGGTGGGCGTGGGCGCTGTTCGTCATTCCGTTCATCGCGGTGCCGACGCTGAACTCCTGGCTGTGGATGGGCGCCCGCGACATGCTCGCGGTCGGCCTGCTCACGATCATCGGCGCCTCGGTCGTCCGGGTGGCCGGCGGAGTGGTGCTGTACCGGGTGATGCTGACCCCGACCGCGCTGAAGGCGCGCACCAGCATGCTGATCCGCAGCGTCACCTGGCAGGACGTCGACCGGATCGAGGTCGGCGACGACAACGTCGTCCTGGTCCGCGGCCAGGACGAGAGCGAGATCAACGGCATCCCCAAGGACCGCACCGCCTACGTCGCCGCGGTCATCGAGGCCATCCGCGCCGAAGCCGCCAACCACCCACCCCGCCGTCACCGCCCCCGTCCCGGCATCGGCACCCTCCTCGTCCTCACCTACCTCACCTTGTCCGTAGGCGCCTTCCTGATCCGCTGGCACATCGTCTGAACGTAGGGTCGCGGTATGGACTTTTCTTTGTGGCCTGCGGCGTCCAGGACCTGGCGGGAAGTGCTCGAAGGAGCTGAGTACGCCGAGCGGACCGGGTGGCACGGTGTGTGGATAGCGGACCATTTCATGCAGAACGGGGACGATCTGTCGGTTCCCGTCAACGAGTGCCTGGCGTTGCTGGCCGGGATCGCGGCGCGGACCGAGCGGGTGCGGATCGGGTCGATGGTGCTCGGCAACACCTACCGGCACCCCGCCGTGGTCGCGAACCAGGCGGCGACGATCGACCAGATGAGCGACGGCCGGTTCGTGCTCGGGATCGGCGCGGGCTGGCAGGTGAACGAGCACGAGGTGTACGGGATCGAGCTGCCGCCGGTGAAGGAGCGGCTGGCCCGGTTCGAGGAGGCCTGCCAGGTGATCAAGGGCCTGCTCACCCAGGACCGGACCACATTCGACGGTGAGTATTACCAGCTCGCGGGCGCCCCGCTCGAGCCGAAGCCGGCCCGGCTCCCGATCATGATCGGCGCCGCCGGCGAGAAGGTTGCCCTGGGCATCGTTGCGAAGTACGCGGACGAGTGGAACCACTGGGGCCGGCCGGACCTGGCCGCGCACAAGGGGAAGGTGTTCGCCGAGCACTGCGCGAAGATCGGCCGGGACCCGAAGTCGGTACGGCGTTCCGCGCAGACGATCCTGGAGGTCGTCGTGCCGGGTGACACCGAGGCGGCCGAGCGCTAGGAGCGGCTCGAAGGACGCGGGATGCACGTGATCATGGGGTCGGCGCAGGAGGTGCTCGACACGGTCGCGCAGTACCCGGCCGCCGGGATCGACGAGCTGCTCGTGCCGGACTCGTTCCTCGGCACCGGCAACCGCCGCTTCGACGCCCTGGAGCGTCTGCGCGAAGAGGTGCTAGCCAAGCTCTAGCGTCGCGACGACCGGCCAGTGGTCGCTCGGCAGCCGTCCGCCCGGGCGGACGTGGGATACGGCCCCATCGACCACCTTCCAGCCCTCGGTGACGAGGATGTGGTCGATGCGGTCGTCGTCCTCGGCGCCGGTGAAGTCGTGCCAGCTACCACCGGCCTCGATCGGTACGGCGTTCCGCAGCCCGGCGCCCGTCAACGCCTTCAGCGGCGGCGAGTCCGGGGTCGCGTTCAGGTCGCCCATCACGACCCACGGCAGCGAACCGGCGACCCAGCGCGCGATCAGCCGCGACGACTGCAGTTGCGCGACCTCACCGGCGTGGTCGTAGTGCGTGTTCAGGACGCCGACCGTCGTACCGTTCAGGTGCCGCAGCCAGACCAGCGTCGCGATCCGGGTCAGGTCCGCGTCCCAGCCGACCGACCCCGGCGTCCCGGGGTCGTCGGACAGCCACCGGGTCTCGTACTTGTCCACGTGCCAGTCGCCCGGCCGGACCAGGACGACGGAGTGCTCGCCGGCGCTCATCCCGTCGTCCCGGCCCATGCCGACGATCTCGTACCGCGAGAACCGCCAGCGCAGGTACTCGAGCTGGTCGGGCAGCACCTCCTGCAGCCCGACCACGTCGGCGTCCAGCCGTTCGATCGCCGCCACTGCCGCATCCCGCCGTACCGGCCAGGCGTTGTCGCCGTCCGGTGCGGACGAGTTGCGGATGTTGAACGTGGCGGCGCGAATCTTCATGGCGCCGATCCTGCCAAACCCGAAGCCGTCCCGGTCAGCCCCATCGCCCGCACCGCGGCCTGGAGCCGCGGAGTGCTCGCCTCGATCGCCCGATCGCGGCCCTGCGCGAGCAGCTGGTCGATCGCTCCCGGATCGGTCGCCAGCCGCCCGTACTCCTTCTGCAGCGGCTCGATGACGGCCAGTACGGCGTCCGCGACGTCCTGCTTCAACGCGCCGTACGACGCGTACGACGCCGCCAGCGCGACCGGATCGCCGTCGGTGCAGGCGGCCAGGATCTCGAGCAGGTTGGTGACTCCGGGCTTGGCCGCCTCGTCGTGCCGGACCTCGTTCTCGGAGTCCGTGACCGCTCGCATGATCTGCCGCCGGATCACGTCCGGCGGGTCGAGCAGCCGGATCGTGCCGATCGCGTCGTCGCTGTCGGACTTGCTCATCTTGGTGGCCGGGTTCGCCAGGTCCTTCACCCGGGTCGCCAGGACGGCCTTGGCCAGCCGCGGTACGACGAACGTCTCGCCGTACTCGCGGTTGAACCGGATAGCGACGTCCCGGGCGAGCTCGACGTGCTGGTCCTGGTCGCCGCCGACCGGGACCTGCTGGGTGCCGTACAGCAGGATGTCCGCCGCCATCAGGCACGGGTAGGTGAACAGCGAGGCCCGGGTCATCGGCCGGCCCTTTCCCTTCTCCTTGTACTGGATCATCCGGGACAGCTCGCCGACGTACGACGTGCACTCCAGCAGGTAGGCGAGTTGCGCGTGCGCCGGTACGTCGGACTGGACGAACACGGTGCCCTCGGGGACGCCGGCCGCGAGCATCAGGGTGGCGAACTCCCGGGTCAGCGCGGCGAGTCTTCGGGGGTCGTGCTTGGTCGTCATCGCGTGCAGGTTCGCGACGAAGTAGAACCCGTCGGGGTCGGTGAACCGGCGCAGGGCGCCGAGGTGGTTGCCCAGCGTCAGGCGGCCGGACGGGGTGATGCCGGATAGCGATGTCATGACTCTTCCCTCGGGTGTACGAGCCCCACCGAGGGAGGACATGAAAGAGGCCGCCTCGGCGAGGCGGCCTCGTGGATGCGTGTGAACACGCTGGGGGGACCGCCCTAGACGGCCCACCACAGCTGCAAGTTCGTGTTCACAGCGTCAGAGTAGCCGGTACGCCGGAAGGCGCGCCAGCCTGATCATCGCTGCGTGAGCGCCTGGACGATCAGCTCGTTGCGGGCGTCCTGGCCGAGCGGGACCGTCGGGTGGACGCCGTCGCGGAGGTAGTTGAGCAGCCGGTACGGCTTGACCCAGAGCCACTCGGCCCAGCGGATGATCCGCAGGTTCGGGTACTTCTCCTGCGCGTCGTACAGCTGCATGTTGAGCCACGAGCTGTTGCGCTGGTCGGCGAGCTGCATCGACGCGGTCACGGCCTTGCGGACGACCTGGATGTTGACCCAGTACAGCGTCCGGGTCGAGCCGACGATGCTCATTGCCCGGTCGACCTGCGCCGCGAACTTCGGCGGGTCGAAGATGTCGTTCGACCCGCTCGCCATCAGGATCCGCCGCGGCAGGCCGTACGTCGCCGCCCACTGCTGCAGCGCGTCCACCGCGCCGGACGTTGGCCGGCTGGACCAGTTGTGCACGGCCAGCTGGCTGCCGTCCCGGCCCAGCAGGCGCGTCGCCAGCGACTTCCCGTCCTGGACGGAGATGCTGTCGCCGAACATGTAGACCCCGTTGGTCTCGCGGGTGCGCTGGATCTGCGCCGCCGTCGAGATGGCCCGGGTCGCGCCGGCCCAGGACCCGAGCACGCCGGAGCCGTACGGGCCGCTGTCGGCCGCGGACGCCTCGGTCGCGGTCACTGTGGAGACGGCCACGGTCGAGGCAGCCACCGCGGCCCCCGCCGTGAAGATTTGCCGTCGATTGGGTTTCATCGAGCTCACGGACTTCCTCACGGGACGGAACTGTGCGGCCTGACGGCTACCGAGCGCAAGTCGGATGCTCAAACGTTGCAACACCCCGCACGCCGCCTGAATGAACCGTCTAAAATACAGGACTAGACCGCCCATCGTCACCCTCCGCAACCAGAACGGAGCGTGATTTGCAGCATCCTGCAAATCCTGTAACACCTTGCAGTCCGGCAGCGATAGACCGTTCGCCTGGACCGATCCCTGCGGGAGTGGCCGGCGCGACCTTGGAGGGGTGCCGCGCCGCCCGCTTCCGCACCGCACCCCCGCGGAAAACGGTTCGAGCTGCCGCAGCCGGCGGGTGAGGATGGTCGCATGACCGTGGAGGTTCGCCGGCTGGGCGAGGATGACTGGGCGACGTTGCGCGAGGTGCGGCTGCGCGCGTTGCTGGACGCGCCGGACTCGTTCTACACCACCTATCAGGACTCGGTCGCGTTGCTGGAGGAAGACTGGCGGACGCGGCTCCGCGCGACCGACAAGGTCACCTTGCTGGCCGAGGCCGGCGGCCGCCCGGCCGGTATGGTCACCGGCGCCCCCGCGAGTGACGAGGAGCGCGACCCGGACGCGGCGATCATGCTCGCGATGTGGGTCTCGCCGGAGTCCCGTGGCCGCGGCGTCGCCGACGCGCTGACCGCCGAGCTCGTGACCTGGTCCCGCGAGCAGTCGTACAAGCGCCTCCTGCTCTGGGTGTACGACGCCGCGCCCCGAGCAGCCGCCTTCTACCGCCGGGCCGGATTCGCCTCCACCGGTCGCATCGAGACCTTCGGCAACCCCGACCGCCCACTGACCCTGATGTCGCAGACGCTGTAGTTCCTCCTTCGGGAGGCCCGTGCCGCAGCGCCGGCGGCTAAGGTCGGGGACATGAGTGGTGAGGCGATGCTGGTCTTCGACGACGGTTTGACGGCGTACGACTTCGGCCATGGTCACCCGATGAGCCCGATCCGGGTGGACCTGACGGTCCGCCTGGCCCGCGCGCTCGGCGTCCTCGACCAGCTGAAGGTCGTGCCGGCGCCGGTCGCCGACGACGCGCTGATCGGGACCGTGCACACCGCCGAGTACATCGCCGCGGTCAGACGCGCGGGCGAGAACCCGCACGAGCCGGATCCGGACCACGGTCTCGGCACCGAGGACACGTACTGCTTCGCCGACATGCACGACGCGTCCGCGCACGTGGTCGGCGCGTCCGTCGAGGCGGCCCGGGCTGTCTGGGAGGGCGACGTACTGCACGCCGCCAACATCTCCGGCGGCCTGCACCACGCGATGCCTGCCGCTGCGAGCGGCTTCTGCGTCTACAACGACCCCGCGATCGCGATCCAGTGGCTGCTCGACCACGGCGCCGAGCGAGTCGCGTACGTCGACGTCGACGTGCACCACGGGGACGGCGTACAGACTGTGTTCTACGACGACCCGCGGGTGCTGACAGTGAGCCTGCACGAGTCGCCCACCACGCTGTTCCCCGGCACCGGGAGCGCTGCGGAGACCGGCGGGCCGAACGCGGAGGGTACGTCGGTCAACATCCCACTGCCGCCGGGGACGGGGGATGCCGGCTGGTTGCGGGCGTTCCACGCGATCGTGCCGCAGGTGGTGCGGGCCTTCCGGCCGTCGGTGCTGGTGACCCAGCACGGGTGCGACTCGCACGTGGAGGACCCGCTGGCCCACCTGACCAAGACGGTCGACGGGCAGCGGGCGGCGTACCTGGCGCTGCATGACCTGGCGCACGAGGTCGCCGGCGGCAAGTGGGTCGCCACCGGCGGTGGTGGGTACGCGATCTTCGACGTCGTGCCGCGGGCCTGGAGCCACCTGCTCGCGATCGTCGCGGGCAACCCGATCGACCCGCAGACGCCGGTGCCGGAGTCGTGGCGGGAGGACATCCGGCTGCGGTTCGCGCGGACCGCGCCGCTGCGGATGACGGACGGCCGGGACGCGGCGTACTCCGACTGGTCGATCGGCTACAACCCGGACACCTGGCTGGACCGCTCGATCAAGGCGACCCGCGACATCAGCTTCCCGCTGCTCGGCCTGGACCCCACCTACTGAAACCTGCCCCCGCCCCACTGCCCCGGTCGAGTCACACGAGTCCCCCTCTTTCCCATTCGTACCAACAGCCACTACGCTCGTTGCATGCACGGGCGGAGGTGCCGGAGGGGAAGCCGGCGCACGATCCGTGCTGGAAGTGCGGTGCGCAATGGCATCAAAGAAGTCCGGTGGTGAGCAGCCGCTCGCCGAGGTGAAGTTCCTGACCGTGGCGGAAGTCGCCACGGCCATGCGCGTGTCCAAGATGACGGTGTACCGGTTGGTGCACTCCGGTGAGCTGCCCGCGGTGCGGGTGGGTCGTTCGTTCCGGGTGTCGGAGGACGCCGTGCACGACTACCTCAAAGGCGCCTACTTTCAAGCCGGATAACCACGAGACGCGAGGCGGCCGGATCCTTCGGGACCGGCCGCCTCGCTACGTCCGGAACAGTTTCCGCAGTGCGGTGGCGGCCTGCTCGACCGTCTCCGCCGGGATACCGGCCCAGAGCTCGTCGTGGGCTGCCGAACTCGCCTTGACCGCCTGCTCCGCCAGCGCCCGTCCCTCGTCGGTCAGCCGGATCTGAGTCCCCCGGCCGTCCTCCGGATCGGGCTCCCGTACGACGAGGCCGCGCCGGACCAGCTGATTCGTCACGTTGCTGGTGCCGCCCGAGGACAGCAGCAGGCTGCGGCTCAGGTCGGACGGCTTCTGCCGGTACGGCGCTCCGGACCGGCGCAGCGACACGATCACGTCGAACTCCGCCGTGGTGAGCCCGAGGTCGCGCAGCACCCGCCGGGTCGACTCGTTCAGCTCGCCGGCGAGCAGCATGATCCGCTTGGCCAGCTCGCTCGTCGGGTAGAGCACCTCCGGCAACTCCTGCTGCCACGACGCGATCAACCGATCCACCGGATCGCCCACCGGACCTCCTTCTGGGGAACTGTTGACAGTCTAAGTGCCTTTGGTGATAGCTTTCTGTAAAGCTTTCTAGTGAGGAGAATTGGATGCGGATGCTGGTGCGGGGTGGCGTGGTGATCGACACCGACCCTGAGGTGGTGGCGCGGCAGGGGAGCGACGTACTGATCGAGGACGGGCGGATCGCGGCTGTCGGGCCTGAGTTGATCGCCGATGTGGCGGCGAGCGACGTCGAGGTGATCGACGCGACCGAGCGGATCGTGCTGCCGGGGTTCGTGGACACGCATCGGCACCTGTGGGAGACCGGGCTGCGTGGGTCCGTCGTCGACGCCGGTCTCGGTGCCTACCTGGAGCAGGTGATCGCAGGCTACGGCTCCCGCTTCCGCGCCGAAGATGTCGCTGCAGGCAACCTCGTGGGCGCGCTGGAGTGCCTGGACGCGGGTATCACGACGGTGCAGGACTTCTCGCATGTGCAGTCGTCGGACGCGCATGCCGACGCCGCGCTGGATGCCTTGCAGCACAGCGGGATCCGGGCCGTCTTCGGCTACGGTCCGTCCCCGCTGAGCGGTGGTGCGGTGAGTCCGGACGGCATGCGCAGGATCCTCGACCGGGTGACCGACCGGATCGGTCTCGCGGTCGCCGCGATCGGGCCGTCGTACGCGTCGTTCGAGGTGGTCCGGGCGGATTGGGAGCTGGCCGACTCCCTCGACCTCCCGGTCGTGGTCCACATCAGCGCGAACACACCTGATCCGATCACTCGACTGCGGGAGGCCGGTCTGCTGCGGCCGAACACGCTGTACGTGCACGGCAACGACCTGCCGGACGCCGAGCTGAAGCTGATCGCCGAGTCCGGCGCTTCCGTCTCGACCACTCCATCTGTCGAGGCACGGATGCAGATGGGTGTGCCGCTCGCCCCGCGGTTGCGAGCGGCCGGCGTCAACCTCGGCCTCGGTGTCGACGCCGTGACGACGGTGGCCGGTGACATGTTCACCGCGATGCATGAGCTGCTTGCCCTTGGCTACAAGACGTTCTCGGCGGCGGACGTACTGCGAATCGCCACCGTGGGAGGCGCTCGGGCCCTCGGTCTGACCGATGTCGGTTCATTTGCCGTTGGCAACCACGCCGACCTCGTGCTGCTCCGCGGTACCGACGTCAACCTGGCCGGCGGCCGGCACGACCCGATCGCAACCGTCGTCACCGCGGCGCACCCGGGCAACGTCGACACCGTCCTGGTTGGAGGTACGGCGGTCAAGCGCGACGGTCACCTGGTCGGTCCGGCGTTGCCTGGTGCTCTCGACGCGCTCGCGGACTCGATCGGCTACCTGACCTCAGCGCTTCAGTAGGGCGCGGATCGCGCTGCTGATCTCGGCTGGGGACTCCTCGGCCATGAAGTGGCCGGCCGACGTCGTCTGGTGGTCGAGATCGTCCGACCAGGCACGCCACCGTGCCGCGGCATCGAAGCCCAGGGCCGCGCCCCAGTCCTGCTGGATCACGGTCAGCGGCATCCGCAGCTTGTTGCCAGCGGCAAGATCCTCCTGGTCGTGGTCGACGTCGACGCCCGCCGAGGCGCGGTAGTCGGCCACGATCGACGGGACGGCAGCGCGACACGCGTCCAGGTAGGCCGCGCGAACGTCGGCGGGGATTGCGGAGTCGTCCTTCGCCCACAGAGTCAGGAAGTGGCCGAAGAAGGCGTCCGCGCTGGCGGCGATCATCGTCTCGGCCAGGCCGGGCGGCTGCGCCATCAGGTACAGGTGGAAGCCGACGGCGGCGCTGGTCCCGCGCATCACGTCCCACATGTCGAGCGTCGGCAGTACGTCGAGGCACATCAGGTGCGTGATCACGTCCGGATGATCGAGTCCGGCCCGGAAGGCGACCAGCGCGCCGCGGTCGTGACCGGCCAGGGCGAAGGTGGAGTGGCCGAGCTCGCGTGCCACCGCGACGACGTCGGCCGCCATCGTCCGCTTGGCGTAGCCGTCGGTGGGCTTGTCGCTGTCGCCGTACCCGCGCAGGTCCGGGCAGATGACGGTGTGGTCCGCGGCCAGGTCGGCGGCCACGTGGCGCCACATCAGGTGGGTCTGCGGGAAGCCGTGCAGCAGCACGACCGGCGTACCGGAGCCACCGACCGCGACGTTCAGCGCAACCCCGTCGGCGCCCGGGACGCGGTGGTAGTCGAATCCGTTGATCTTCATGTCGATCAGCCTCCTGGACGCGGATGAGCGTTGGATGAGTACCGTGGGCGGGTGGAGTTCGGGGTGCTCGGGGCGGTGATGGCCTGGGACGATGACGGGCAGCCGCTCGACCTGAAGGGCCCGCGGCATCGGGCGGTGCTGGCCCGGCTGATCGTCGCCCGCGGCCGCGTCGTACCGGCGACCCGGCTGGTGGACGACCTGTGGATCGACCCGCCTGCTGGTGCGCTGAGCGCCGTACGGACCTTTGTTGCCTCGCTGCGCCGCGCACTCGAGCCGGACAGAGCGCCGCGTACGCCGGCGCGCCTCCTGGTGACTGAGGGGCCTGGCTATGCGTTGCGGACGGACGCGGTCGATGCGTGGCGCTTCGAGAAGGCGGTAGGCGGCACCCTGCCTGAGCTGCAGCAGGGGTTGGCGCTGTGGCGTGGTCCGGCGTACGCCGACTTCGCGGACGAGGACTGGGCGCAGGCAGAGCGCGCACGGCTGACCGAGCTGCGGCTGCGAGCTGTCGAACGACAGGCGGGGTACCAACTCGCGTCAGGCCTTGCCGCCGAGGCAGTGCCCGACCTGGACGCGCATGTGACCGAGCATCCGTGGCGTGAGGAGGCATGGCGGCTGCTGGCCCTCGCGCTCTACCGCACTGGTCGTCAGGGCGATGCTCTCGCCGTACTGCGGCGCGCTCGCTCGATGCTGGTCGACCAGCTCGGTGTCGATCCAGGTACGGCGTTGAGCCGCTTGGAGACCGACATCCTCAACCAGGCCGAGCACTTGGCACCGGCATCGGCAGGGCGGGTGTGGGAGGAGGCGGCCGCGGCGTACGTGGGAGCCGGTGCACGAGTGCGGCTGGAGTCGACCGTGGGATTGCTGCGCAACCTCGCAGTCACCGGAGGCGGTGGCCTCGAGGCTGCCCGCCGCCACCGGCTCGCCGCGGTCACTGCGGCCGAGGAGCTCGGCGATGCCGACCTGACCGCGAGAGTCATCGGTGCGTACGACGTACCGGCGATCTGGACTCGGTCGGACGACGAAGCCCAGGCGGCGGCGATCGTTGCCGCGGCGGAGCGAGCCTTGCGGCCGCAGGAACATCCGGCTGCGCGCGCCCGCCTGCTCGCGACGATCGCGCTGGAGTCGCGCGGATCGCGTGCACCGCGTGCAGCGGACGCGGCTCGGGAGGCTGAAGAAATCGCCCGCGGGCTTGACGATCCTGCATTACTCGCCTTTGTGCTCAACGGCGTTTGGATGCAGACCTGCCAGCGCCCCGGCCTCGCACCGCAACGCGATGCCATCGGTGTGGAGCTCGTGGACCTGTCGGCGCGGCACGGGCTGTTCACTTATGAGGTCCTCGGCCATCTGATCCGCCTGCAGGCACGCAGCGCCCTCAACGACTTCCTGTCGGCCGACCGCCACGCTGCAGCCGCCGACGCCTTGGCGGCAAGGCACGAGCTCCCACTCGTCGGCGTCTTCACCACCTGGTACCGCGCCATGCGCGAGGACACTGAACCGGCTTACCGCAAAGGAGCTGACCTGCTCGATGGCGCCGGCATGCCTGGCCTCCAGCAAGGCCTGCTGCCCCTGGCTCTGGCATGCCATCACCTCCGCCACGGCCTGCCCATCCCCGATCTCGACTACGGCCCCTACACGCCATGGGTCCGCCCGGCCGATGACATCCCAGAGCCGCCGCCCGGCCTACTGCTCGAGACGCTGTGGTGCCTGACCGTCCACGCTGCCCGAGAGCGCGACGACGTACAACTGCTGGGCAGAGCCCAGGCTGCCCTGACCCCGGCCGCCACGGAGCTGGCCGCCGGCTCGGGCCTCCTCACCCTCGGCCCGGTCGCGGACTACCTCTGGTAGTCGTCCGGCGAGCCCGTCTCGGACCTGCGGTCGGCGGCGACGCGCAGCTCGTGGTGGGACTGGTGAGCCGTGGTCCGGTAGGCCTCGTCATGCGCGGCCAGCGCACCGGCAACCCCGGATCCGTGACCACTGCGCTTGGCCCAGGTCGCGAACCAGGTCAGGCCGGCCAGTACGACGACCAGCCCGCCGACGAACACCAGATAGGCCATGTGGTTGAGCGTACCGTCGTTCCCAGGAAGCTCCCAGGATGCTCACAGGGCCGTTGCAGTGCGGGCGACCAGGATGGAGTCATCGCCGGGAACGAGTCCCGGCCCCGGAACTTCCAGGAGCACCCGATGCGCACCAAGATCGTGAAGACCGTTGCCGCCGGCACCATCGTCAGCCTCGGCTTCGCCGCCGTCGCCTTCACCCCGGGTGCCTACGCCAGCACCACGTCCGACCAGACCACCGCGACCACCCGCACCGCCATCGGCCCGCACCTGGCCGTCCTCCCCGACCCGATCCAGCTCCCGCCCCGCAAAGCCGCCTAACCCCGCCGCGCGCGGACCGCCAAGCTGTACGGCACGCCCGCGCTGTCCGGCTCCTCGAAACGCTCGAGTGTGAGCCCGGACAGGAGGAAGGCGTTCAGGTAGTCGGCCAGCGTGACGTGGTGCATACCGACGTGCTGCCGGATCCCGTCACCCCAGTACGGCGACTCCTCGTGCCAGCCCGACCGGCGGTACGACGGATGCACGAGCCGGCTGCCGTCCTCGTTCCACTGCACGTGCGGACCGTTGAAACACGGATGAACGCCGTACACCACGAGCACACCACCCGGCCGAAGCACACGCGCCGCCTCGCGGACCACCTGGCCGAAGTCCTCGACGTCGGTGGAGATCCACATCACCATCGCGGTGTCGAACGAGGCGTCGGCGAACGGGAGCACGCCGGCGTCCGCGACCATCAGCGGGCCCTCGGTGCGACTGCGGGCCAGCCTGAGCTGGTCGGCGGAGTAGTCCACACCGACGACGCTGCGGCCAGTCGCCCGGATCGTCTCGAAGTTGCGCCCGGTACCGCAGCCGATGTCCAGGCACGGCCCGGATCCAGGCCCCAGGAGCTCGAGCAGACCGGCCTGGTGCGGCTCGGCGTCGGCCACGTACCGAGCGTCGTACCAGTCGGCCAGACCGTCGTACCGAGCCTTCATTCCAGCCTCCCCAGGTCGAGTCTCCACCCTATCCAGCTCCCTGCTTTAGGTTGAGGAGAGGACCTGCGGGTAAGCTTTGCCGACGCTCTCTTTAGGTTTGGAAGGTCCACTGTGGGTTCGGTTATCAAGAAGCGCCGTAAGCGGATGGCGAAGAAGAAGCACCGCAAGCTGCTGAAGAAGACGCGGGTGCAGCGCCGCAAGCTCGGCAAGTAAGCAGTTCCGGCCGCACCGGGGTCCGGTGCGGCGTTGTGTGGGGTTGCTGTCTGGCTGGGGGTCTCTCGTGGCACAGGTGGTGATGGTGACCGGCGTCTCGCGAGACGCCGGCGCTCGCTGTGCCCGCAGGCTGGCCGACGACCCGTCGATCGGCACGGTGCTCGGCGTGGACGTGGTGCCGCCACGGGCCGAGCTGGGCCGGGTCCGGTTCGTCCGGGCCGACATCCGCAACCCCGTGATCGCCAAGGTGATCGCCGCCGAGGACGTCGACACGGTCGTCCACACCGGCGTCGTGGCCACTCCGGGCAGCGCCGGCGGCCGGTCGTCGATGAAGGAGATCAACGTCATCGGCACCATGCAGCTGCTCGCCGCCTGCCAGAAGGCGCCCGGTGTGGCCAAGCTGGTGGTGAAGTCGTCCACCACGGTGTACGGCGCGGGTCCTCGCGACCCCGCCATGTTCACCGAGGAGATGGCGCCGCGGGCGATCCACCAGACCGGGCTGAGCAAGGACGCGGTCGAGGTCGAGGGGTACGTGCGCGGGTTCGCCCGGCGCCGCCCCGACGTCTGCGTCTCCACGCTCCGGATGGCGAACTGGATCGGCCCCAAGACCAACTCCCCGATCACCCGGTACTTCTCGATGCCGGTCGTGCCGACAGTTTTCGGGTACGACGCCCGCCTCCAGTTCCTGCACGAGGACGACGGCGTCGAGGCGATCCACCACGCCACCGTCAACGACCTGCCCGGCACCTTCAACCTGGCCGGCGACGGGATCCTCGCGCTGTCCCAGGCGATCCGCCGGCTCGGCCGGCCGGCCCTGCGGCTGCCCTCGTTCACCGCGTCCAGCACGGCGGCCGCCGTACGGCGGGCGCGGCTCGCGGACTTCTCGCCCGACCAGATCACCTTCCTGACCTACGGGCGCGCCGTGGACACCACCCGGATGCGGACCGAGTTCGGGTTCGAGCCGGCGTACACGACGGCCGAGGCCTTCGACGACTTCCGCGCCTCCCTCGGGCCGGGTGCGGTGTCGCAGGCGGCCAACCTGCTCAGCGCCGGGCTGGGAGCGCTGCGTGGCTGACGCCGACGTGATCCCGATCGGTTCCGGCGGACGGCCGGGCCGCGGCAGTGGCCGCCGTACGACGCCCTCCGCGGCAGCCCGCGCACTCGCCGGCTCGTCGTCGAAGCGGAAGCCCGCTCGCGGCAAGGCCGCGGAGACGGCGGCCGAGCCGGTCGGTGTCGTGCCGGACGTCGAGGACACCCCGATGATCGAAGCCCCGGCGGCGTTCGATTTCGCCGGGCTCGAGCGGGTGGTGCGCGAGCTGTTCGGCGACGAAGGCGAGCGCCGGGTCGCGGAGTGGCTGGCGTTCCTGCGCCGGCGGCTGAGCGGGAGCTACGAGGTCGACGAGTTCGGGTACGACGCCGATCTGACCGACCAGGTGCTGCTGCCGCTGCTGCGGCCGATGGCAGAGAAGTGGTTCCGGGTCGACGTGCGCGGGGTGGAGAACATCCCGTCCGACGGTGGCGCGCTGATCGTGGCGAACCACTCCGGGACGATGCCGCTGGACGGGCTCGTCACCCAGCTGATCGTCGCGGACCACGCGCACCGGCCGCTGCGGACGCTCGCGGCGGATCTCGTGTTCCAGACCCCGTTCGTCGGTGAGCTGGCCCGCAAGGGTGGGGCGACGCTGGCGAGCAACGACGACGCCGAGCGGCTGCTCGGGCGCGGCGACCTGGTCGGCGTGTGGCCGGAAGGTTTCAAGGGGATCGGTAAGCCGTTCAGCGAGCGGTACAAGCTGCAGCGGTTCGGCCGCGGCGGGTTCGTCAGCGCGGCGATGCGGACCGGGGTGCCGATCGTGCCGTGCTCGATCGTCGGGGCCGAGGAGATCTATCCGCTGGTCGGGAACATCGCGTCGCTGGCGCGACTGCTGGGCGTGCCGTACATCCCGATCACGCCGTTCTTCCCGCTGCTCGGGCCGCTCGGGCTGATCCCGCTGCCGTCCAAGTGGCTGATCGAGTTCGGTGAGCCCATCCGCACCGACGACTTCCCCGACGGCGCCGCCGACGACCCGATGCTGGTCTTCAACGTCACCGACCAGGTCCGCGAGACCATCCAGCAGACCCTCTACACCCTGCTGATGCAACGCCGCAGCGTCTTCTTCTGACCGCTCTCCACCCCCGCCCCGGCCACCCGGCCCCGCCCCGGCCCACCCGGCCCCGCCCCGGCCACCCGGCCCCGCCCCCGCCCCGGCCCCGCCCCCGCCCCGGCCCCGCCCCGGCCCCACGGCATTCGAGGGGATATCCCGCGCCGTGATGGGTTCGCCCCTGGTGTACGAGCAGAGAACCCCGCATTCGAGGGGATATCCGCTCGAACGCGGCAGGGTGGGGGCGGCGGTGGGGTGGGGTGGACAAGCAAGAAGCCCGGCGCGGTTGCGCCGGGCTTCTCTGGTGGGTCAGGGACCTACTTCCATGGTGGGAGGAGGGTCTGGATGACGCCGGGAAGGTTGATGATCGGGGTGGACGGGAGCAGGGTCGGGAACGGCCACGGCCACTCGGTCGCGCCCGGGGTGGGGATGGTCGGCACGACGGTCGGGGTCGACGTCGGAGTCGAGGACGCCGACGGGTTCGGCGGGGTCTTCAGACTCGTCGGCGGAGTCTTGGACTCCTGGACGATCGTCGTGTTCGGCAGCTGCTGGCTCGGCGTCGCGCTCGGCGCCGTGCTCTGACCCGTGGTCGGCTTGCTGGACGGCTTCGCGCTCGGCCCACCGTTGGCCGGGTCGTTCGGCTCGGTGCCGACGTTCCCGGTGTTCGGCGCGGCCGGCTGGTTGCCGCCCTTGGCCGGCTTCGGCTGCTCGCACTTCGGGCAGGCGGCCGTGGTGTGCTGGGCCAGCTGCTCGATGGTGGCGAGTGCCTCGACGGCGGACTTCAGCGACTCCGGCGGCAGTTTCGGTGCGAGCTCACCAAGAGCCTGGCGGGCGCTGGTGATGAACTGCGTGATCGCCGTGATCGAACCGGCGTCGCCGTCCTGCTGGTACGACGCGACCAGCCGGGACACTCCCTTGCGGGACTGGGCCGAGAAGTCGTCGAGGGTGGCGTTGATCGTGCCCACGTCGCCGCCGTTCTCGGCCAGCGCGCGGACTTCGGACAGCCGGGTCATCGCGTGCTCGAGATCGCGCCGGCCCCGGGAGTCGTCCCCGACGCTGACGTTGGTCGAGACGTTCTCGATGCCGCGCTTCATCCCGTACAAGGTGTCACCGGGCATCGCCTGCTGAGCGGCGGCGGCAGAACCGATGCCACCTCCGAGCAGGACCAGCGCGGCGGTACTGGCCACGAGCCGGATGCGCCGGCCGTGACGATGGCGGATAGCTGTCACGGACGCGTCCACGTCCTCGCTGCCCGGCGGGTCGTCCGAGTCGTCCGGAGAGCTGCGCACCATCGTCGGAGTCGTCGTTGCCGCGCGGGCCGCCGCCTGCTCCATCAGGCGGTGCCTCAGCTCGGCACTGAACTCCGGTCGCGGTGCCACTGCGCCGGCGGTCCTCAGCCGTCCGACCAGTTCCACAGCTTCCATCAGCTCGGGGTCATCGCTCAGTCGCGAAGAGTGACGGGGCCCGTGATCGACGGCGTGCGCGAATGCCTCCGCGCGCGCTCGAGCCCTGTGTAGGTCACTCATGAGTTCTCGTTCTCCTCAATGGCCAGTCGGGGTCACCGACAGGTCCTCATCAGGCAAACGAGGAAACTCCCTGACGGGTTACGAAAGACATTCGTTGTCATCCGCCTCACCTCAAGTCCTTGGGGATAACCTTCGCCAAGTGCCGTACGGCCCTCAGTTGCAGTTGCTTGACGGCGCCTTCGGACTTCTCCAGCGCCTTGGCCGTTTCCGCGATCGACAATCCGGCGAAGAATCGCATCGTCAGGCAGTCGCGTTGCTCGTCGGGCAAGGCCGCGACGGCGTCCCGCAGCACCTCGGCGGTGGCGGCGGCCAGTACGTCGACCTCCGGCCCCTCGGTCTGCCGGTCGTGCGTCTCGATCTCGTCCGTGACCACCTCGAGCCGGACCCGGCCGGACTTGTAGTGGTCGGTGATGAGGTTCCGGGCGATCGTCACCAGCCAGGCGCCGAAGTCCCGGCCCTGCCAGCGGAACGAGTCCAGCGCGCGCAGCGCCCGGACGAACGTCTCGCTGGTCAGGTCCTCGGCGAGTGCCGACGACGACACCCGCGCGTAGATGTAGCGGTAGACGGTGAGCGAGTACTCGTCGTACAGCTCACCGAAGGCACCGACGTCCCCGGCCTGGGCGCGATCGACGAGCTCTGCACGTCTCATCCCGTCCGGGCTTGGCTCCGGCGTCGTCAAGATTTCTCCCCGTTCAACTGACACGTCTTCTGACACATCCGCGAATGGCCACAGCGGCTGAGACAGCACCGAGCGTTACGCCTGAAGCACCCGCTGTCAACAGTCCGAGGCGTGCCGCCTTCCGTCCGGTCCGATAGTCACGAATGCGCCAGCCGGCGACTTCCGCGTGGCGGCGCAGCCTGCTGTCGGGGTTGATCGCGCATGGATTCCCCACCAGCTCGAGCATCGGCAGGTCGTTCACCGAGTCCGAGTACGCCGCGCAGGAGGCCAGGTTCAGCCCCTCGCGCGCCGCAAGCGCGCGGACGGCCTCCGCCTTGGCCGGGCCATGGAGGATGTCGCCCACGAGTTCACCTGTATATATCCCGTCACGCTCTGCTGCAACCGTTCCGAGCGCGCCGGTCAGTCCCAGCCGCCTGGCGAGCAGCCTGGCGACCTCCACCGGCGCCGCCGTCACCAGCCAGACCCGCTCGCCGGCGTCGAGGTGCTGCTGCGCCAGCGCAAGTGTGCCCGGCCAGATCCGGTCGGCCATGATCTCGTCGAAGATCTCCTCGACCAGGATCTGCACCTCGGCCACCCGGTGGCCGGCGATGAACGACAACGCCGCCGCGCGCGCGTTCGCGACCGAGTCCGGGGTCTCGCCCTGGAGCCGGAACCTCAACTGCGCAAAGGATTTCTGCGCGATCTCGCCGGTGCTGAAGAACCTTCGCCGGTACAGCCCACGGGCCAGGTGGAACATCGACGCGCCCTGCAGCATCGTGTTGTCCACATCGAAGAACGCAGCCGCGTCCGGAACCTGCGGCGTTTCCAGCGCCGCTTCCAACTCGGCCGCGGCCGCGCTGGCCTCCCCAGCCAGGATCGATCTGGCTCGGAGGTCACGTGACGTACCCCCACCCATGAAGCAGGACCTTAGGGCACGGAACCCCCGCCTGTCGCCTACTGCGCGTCACCGTCTCGAACTGTGCCCAGGGGAGCGCAACATGCCCGGGTGAACGTGGCAGACTCGCCTGGTGAACTTCAACTTCGCGGACGTTCTTCGTGACACAGCGCAACGTCACGGCGAACGTCTCGCACTGGTCGACGGTGACCGGCGGCTGACCTGGAGCGAGGTCGACGCCGCCGTCGACAGGGCTGCCCAGGGGTTCGCCGCGGCCGGCCTGGTGCCGGGGTACCGGGTCATCCTGCTGCAGGCCAACAGCGTCGACTTTGTCACGTCCTACCTGGGCATTCTCCGCGCCGGCCTGGTCGCCGTACCGCTGAACACGGGCCTGACGGCGAGCGAGATCAGTGGGGTCGTGGAGCACTCCGGAGCCCGGCTGGCGATCGCCGACGGAGACCTCGCGGACAAGGTCCGAGGTCTCCGGACGGTTCGGGCCGGCGAGCTCCAGGGTGACGCTCCGTTATTGCCGCCGCTCGACCCCGAGACCCTCGCGGTCCTGCTCTACACCTCCGGGACGAGTGGGGACCCGCGGGCGGCGATGCTGTCGCACCGCGCGCTGGCCGCGAACGTGAAGAACCTTTCCGGCCTCGGCGAGGACCGGATGGGCCCGGACGACGTCGTCCTCGGCGTGCTGCCGATGTTCCACGCCTTCGGCCTGAACGCCGTCCTCGGCTGGGCTGTCGCGACCGGCGCGGCGCTCGTCATCGAACCGCGCTTCGACTCCGTCCACACCCTCGGCCTGATCAGCAGGTACGGCGTGACGCGACTGCCACTCGCACCGCCGGCGCTGAACGCCCTGCTCGCCCAGTCGGGCCTTCACGACGCCCTGCGGACGGTCAAGGTCGTCCTGACCGGCGCGTCGACCCTCGACCGGGCGCTGGCCGACCGCTTCGAGCAGGAGACCGGGAAGTTCGTCCACCAGGGCTACGGCCTGACCGAGGCGTCCCCGGGTGTCACCACCACCCTTGGCGAGGGACAGCCGAAGCCGGGCTCGGTCGGGCGTCCGCTGCCGAACGTCGAGGTCCGGATCGCCGATGAACAAGGTGAGGATGTCGAAGGCGACGATCCTGGAGAGATCCTGATCCGCGGCGCCAACCTGTTCTCCGGCTACTGGCCGGACGGCGTGGACGGTCCGGACGAGGAGGGCTGGTACCGCACCGGCGACGTCGGCTACCTGGATGCCGACGGCGACCTCTTCCTGGTGGACCGGCTGCGTGAGCTGATCATCGTGTCCGGGTTCAACGTCTTCCCGAGCGAGGTCGAGGAGGTCCTGGTCGGCGCTTCCGGCGTCCGCGAGGCCGCCGTCATCGGCGTACCGTCCGAGGACACCGGTGAGGCGGTGAAGGCGTTCGTCGTGCCGGAGACCGGGGCGAGCGTGGACACGGCCGCGCTCCGGGAGTACGCCGAGACCCGGCTGGCCCGGTTCAAGTGCCCGGTGGAGATCGAGGTGGTCGACCACCTGCCGCACTCGGTCACCGGCAAGGTCGCGAAGGGCCGGCTGCGGAAATGAGCCGCGTCACGCTGTACGGCAAGCCCGGCTGCCACCTCTGTGACGACGCCCGGGCGATCGTCCAGGCGGTCTGTGCCGAGCTCGGCGTCGACTGGTCCGAGGTCGACATCACGCAGGATGACCGGTTGCTCACCGAGTACGGCGAGCAGATCCCGGTGACCTTCGTCGACGGCAAGCAGCACGACTTCTGGCGCGTCGACCCGGCCAGGCTTCGCAAGGCCCTCACCACTTAGTGCTGTCCGTCACCTCGGCCTTCGCCGATTTTGTTCTCACGTTCACAAGCTCCTAGAGTAAGGAGAGCCGCCGGCCGTCAAGACCGCGGCCGTGGAGAACCGTTCCCAGGAGAATTGTGACGCGTGCCAGCAGCCGTCGCCCCGGCCCGCCGACGAGAACCGAACGCGGCATTCCCGAGGCGACTGTCGCGCGCTTGCCGGTCTACCTGCGGGCGCTGACCGCGCTGTCCGACAGCGGGATCGCCACCGCGTCGAGCGAGGACCTGGCGACCGCGGCCGGCGTGAACTCGGCCAAGCTCCGCAAGGACCTTTCCTACCTGGGCTCCTACGGCACCCGCGGCGTCGGGTACGACGTCGAGTACCTGCGCTACCAGATCGCCCGCGAGATCGGCGTCACCCAGGACTGGGCCGTGGTCATCGTCGGGATCGGAAACCTGGGTCACGCGCTGGCGAACTACTCCGGTTTCGGCACCCGCGGGTTCCGGATCGTGGCGCTGCTGGACGCCGACCCGAACCTGATCGGTGAGCGGGTCGGCGACATGGAGGTCCGCGACTTCGCCCAGATCGAGGACATCGTGAAGGCCGACCGGGTCTCGATCGGTGTCATCACCACGCCCGCCGGTCCGGCCCAGGAGGTGTGCGACCGGCTGGTCGCCGCCGGGGTGACCAGCATCCTGAACTTCGCGCCCGTCGTGCTGTCCGTGCCCGACGGCGTCGACATCCGCAAGGTGGACCTCTCGATCGAGTTGCAGATCCTGGCGTACCACGAACAACGAAAGTCCGGAGAGGCGGCGCTCCCCGAGGTGCCCGAGCTACCAGCGATGAACGGTCTGACCGATCTGCCGAGCGTCGGGGGAGGTGTCGGCGCATGAGTTACCTGGTCGTCGGTATCAGCCACCGCTCAGCTGACATCAACGTCCTCGAGCGCGTGGCGCTCGACCCGGACGCGGCGACCAAGCTGGCCCTGGCCGTCAAGCACACCCCGGCGGTCTCCGAGTCCGCGGTCCTCGCCACCTGCAACCGCACCGAGGTCTACGCGACAGTCGACCGGTTCCACGCCGGCATGGACGAGGTCACCGCGATCCTGTCCGACGTCACCGGCGTACCGCTGCTGGACCTGGCCGAGCACCTCTACGTGCACTTCGAGGAAGGCGCCGTCGCGCACCTGTTCCAGGTCTCGGTCGGACTCGACTCGATGATCGTCGGCGAGAGCCAGATCCTCGGCCAGGTGAAGGACACGCTGCGCGTCGGCCAGGACCTGGAGACGGTCGGCACCGAGCTCAACGCCGTACTCCAGCACGCGTTGCGAGTCGGCAAGCGGGCCCGCACCGAGACCGGCATCGACGCCGCCGGGCGCTCGGTCGTCTCGGCCGGCCTCGACGCGGTCGGCGGCCTCGAGGGCCGGCGCGCGCTGGTCGTCGGCGCCGGCTCGATGGCCTCGCTGGCCGCGCAGACCTTGCTCAACGGCGGCGCCGCGAGCGTGACCATTGCCAACCGCAACTACGACCGCGCGGTCGCGCTGGCCGAGCGGGTCGGCGGGAGAGCGGTCCAGCTCGCCAACGTCCCCGAGGCGCTGGCCGAGACCGACCTGGTCGTGTCGTGCACCGGCGCGCGGGGCGTCGTACTGACCGAAGAGATGATCCGGAACGCGACCGACGGGCGGCCGTTCGGCGTGCTGGACGTCGCGCTACCGCGGGACGTCGCGCCCGAGGTGGCCCGGATCCCCGGGGTCACGCTCGTCACGCTGGCCGATCTCGCCGGGACGGCGGGCGGCAGCGAGGCCGACATCGACGGGGTACGGCGGATCGTCTCGGAGGAGACGGGGTCGTTCGAGGCCACCCGGCGGGCCGCATCGGTCGCGCCGACCGTGGTCGCGCTGCGAGCGATGGCGACCGAGCTGGTCGATTCCGAGCTGGCCCGGCTGGACCGCAAGCTGCCCGGACTGGACGACACCCAGCGGCAGGAGGTCGCCCGGACCATCCGCCGGGTGGTCGACAAGGTGCTGCACACACCGACCGTGCGGGTGAAGGAGCTGGCCGCCGACCCGGGCGGACCGACGTACGCCGACGCCCTCCGCGAACTGTTCGCGCTCGACCCGGCCACCGTCGACGCGGTCACGGCCGCGAAGACGCCGGAAGAGACCAGCAACACCCGCGCCGACGCGACCGGAGGTGACCGCGCATGATCAGGCTTGGCACCCGGCGGTCCGCCCTGGCGACCGCGCAGGCGACCTGGGTGGCCGGCCAGCTGCGCGCCCTCGGGCACGAGGTCGAGCTGGTCCCGATCGTCACCACCGGCGACGTCAACAGGGCGCCGCTGGAGCAGATCGGCGGCACCGGCATCTTCGTCAGCGCGCTGCGGGACGCCTTGCTGTCCCGCGAGATCGACATCGCCGTGCACTCGCTCAAGGACCTGCCGACCGCACCGGTCGACGGTCTTGCGATCGGCGCCGTACCGGTCCGCGAGGACCCGCGCGACGTGCTGGTCGCCCGCGACGGGCTGACCCTCGGTGAGCTGCAGCAAGGCGCCCTCGTCGGCACCGGCTCACCGCGCCGGGTCGCGCAGCTCGACGCGCTCGGCCTCGGCCTCGAGTGCACCGGGATCCGCGGCAACGTGGACACCCGGATCGGGATGGTGGCCGATGGCAAATTGGACGCGGTGGTGCTGGCAAGGGCAGGGTTGTCCCGGTTGGGACGGCTCGCCGAGGTGACCGAGACGCTGGATCCGATCCAGGTCCTGCCGGCTCCGGGACAAGGTGCCCTGGGCATCGAGTGCCGGGCGGACGACACCGAGGTGCTGGCCGCGCTGGCGCCGCTGGAGGACCCGGCCACCCGGGCGGCGGTGACGGCGGAGCGGCAGATGCTTGCCACTCTCGAGGCAGGGTGCACGGCTCCGGTCGGCGCCCTCGCCGAAGTGGTCGAAGGTGAGGACGGCCCGGAGCTGTGGCTGCGGGGAGCGCTCGGCCAGGAAGACGGCGTACGGCGGTTGTCGGCCAACGGGCCGGTGGACGACCCGGTGTCACTGGGCAAAGCGCTGGCGAACGAGTTGCTGGAGCAGACATGACACCGGCACGGGGCACGACGACGAGGGCGTCTCATGACGCGGCGCACAAGACGAGCAGCAGGACGAGGACGAGGGCGAAGGCAGACGTGAGCAGCGCGAAGACAGCAGCCACCGCGGCATCCAGGACGCCTCAGAAAGTGCCGGCGAAGGCTGCCGCCACCAGCACGGTCAAGCAGACCAGACCACTCGGCCACGTCACGTTCGTCGGTGTCGGGCCGGGCGATCCCGCCCTGCTGACGCTGGCCGGCCGCGACGTCCTGGCGAACGCCGACGCCGTCGTGGTCGAGGGCCCCGAGCACGACGCCTTCCTGGCCTACTGCAAGCCGGGTGTCGAGGTGGTCGACGGGTCCGGCGCCGAGGGCAGCCGGGCGCTGAAGGTCGCCGCCCGGGCCCGGCTGGTGGTGAAGACGGCCAAGTCCGCGGCGAACGTCGTACGCCTGCTGACCGGTGACCCGTTCACCTTCTCCAGTGGCGCCGAGGAAGCGGCCGCGTGCCGGAAGGCGGGCATCGGGTTCAACATCATCCCCGGTGTCAGCGAGGTCAGCGCCGTCCCGACGTACGCGGGCATCCCGCTGACGATGAAGGGCGACCGCGAGGTCACCGTCCTCGACCTGGCCGAGGCCAAGCTCGACCTGAGCCGGCTGCACCCCAAGCAGACGCTGGTGCTGCTGAACGCGACCGACGTACTCAAGGAGACCGTCGCCGCGCTCGTCGAGGCGGGCTTCGACGCCGGGACGCCGGTCGCGGCGACCGTCGGCGGCACGACGACCCTGCAGACCAGCGTGGTCGGCACCCTCGAGACGATCGTCGCCGACCTGCGTGCGGCCAAGGTGACCGGCGAGGCCGTCATCGTGGTCGGCGCGGTGGTCGAGCAGCGCGAGACGCTGTCCTGGTTCGAGACCAAGCCGCTGTTCGGCTGGCGGATCCTGGTGCCGCGCACCAAGGACCAGGCCGGCCCGCTGATGGACCGGCTTCGCCGGTACGGCGCGATGCCGGAAGAGGTCCCGACCATCTCGGTCGAGCCGCCGCGCAACCCGCAGCAGATGGACAAGGCGATCCGCGGCCTGGTCGAGGGCCGGTACGAGTGGGTCGCGTTCACCTCGGTCAACGCGGTCAAGGCGGTCCGGGAGAAGTTCGACGAGTACGGCCTGGACGCGCGGGCGTTCTCCGGGCTGAAGATCGCCGCGGTCGGCGACAAGACCGCCGAGGCGATCGGCGCCTGGGGCATCCGCCCGGACCTGGTTCCGTCCGGCGAGCAGTCCGCCGCCGGGCTGGTCGAGGACTGGCCGCCGTTCGACGAGGTGCTGGACCCGATCAAC
Source organism: Kribbella sp. NPDC002412 (assembly GCF_053592935.1). Classification (NCBI taxonomy): domain Bacteria; kingdom Bacillati; phylum Actinomycetota; class Actinomycetes; order Propionibacteriales; family Kribbellaceae; genus Kribbella; species Kribbella sp. NPDC002412. Next base: position 108,930 of record NZ_JBSFBL010000004.1, on the reverse strand, counting down.
CGGGTCTTCCTGCCGCGCGCCGACATCGCCACCGAGACCCTGGTCGCCGGGCTGACCGACCTCGGCTGGGAGGTCGACGACGTGACGGCGTACCGGACCGTGCGGGCCGCCCCGCCGCCCGCGCCGACCCGCGAGGCGATCAAGTCCGGCAAGTTCGACGCGGTCGTCTTCACCTCGTCCTCGACAGTGCGCAACCTGGTCGGCATCGCCGGCAAGCCGCACGCGTCCACGGTGATCGCGGTGATCGGCCCGGCCACCCTGAAGACCGCCGAGGAGCACGGCCTGCGGGTCGACGCGATGGCCGACACCCCGTCCGCGGAGGAACTGGCCGACGCGCTCGCTCGCTTCGGCGCCGACCGTCGTGACACCATGATCGAGGCCGGTGAGCCGGTCACCCGCCCGTCCGAGCGCCGCTCGGGCTCTCGCAGGAAGAGCTAGGTCTGTGGCTGGATTCCCGGAGGTCAGGCCGCGGCGGCTTCGGTCGTCGGCGGCGATGCGCAGGCTGGTCGCGGAGACCACCCTGGAACCGCGGCAGCTGATCCTGCCGATGTTCATCCGGGAAGACGCCCGCGAGCCGATCGCGATCAAGTCGATGCCGGGCGTGTACCAGCACACCCGCGACTCCGCCCGCAAGGCGGTCGCCGAGGCGGCTCAGCTCGGACTCGGTGGCGTCATGCTGTTCGGCGTACCGACGTCGAAGGACGAGACCGGCTCCGGTGGCGTGGACCCGGACGGGATCCTCAACGTCGCGATCCGGGACGCCGTGAGCGAGGTCGGCGACGCGCTGCTGGTGATGTCGGACCTGTGCCTGGACGAGTTCACGTCCCACGGCCACTGCGGCGTACTGGACTCTTCTGGCCGCGTCGACAACGACGCGACGCTCGCGATCTACGCCGAAATGGGTGTCGCGCAGGCGGCCGCGGGCGCGCACGTCGTCGGCCCGTCCGGGATGATGGACGGCCAGGTCGGGGTCGTCCGTACGGCGCTGGACGCGGCCGGATTCCAGGACACGGTGATCCTGGCGTACTCCGTGAAGTACGCGTCGGCCTTCTTCGGCCCGTTCCGTGAGGCCGTCGGCTCGTCCCTGCAGGGCGACCGCAAGACCTACCAGCAGGACAACACGAACGCCCGCGAGGCCCTCCGCGAGGTCGACCTCGACGTGGCCGAAGGCGCCGACATCGTGATGGTGAAGCCGGCCCTCGCCTACCTGGACATCATCCGCCAGGTCCGCGACCACGTGGACGTCCCGGTCGCCGCCTACAACATCTCCGGCGAGTACGCGATGGTCGAAGCCGCCGCCGCCAACGGCTGGATCGACCGCGACCGCGCCATCCTCGAAACCCTCACCTCCATCCGCCGAGCCGGCGCCGACACAATTCTGACCTACTGGGCCACCGACGCAGTCCCCCTCCTCCACCGCTAACTGCTGCCCCACCCCCGCGCTCCTCAACCTCTCCGTCGTCCCGCCGACTGGGGTCAGCCCCACGCGTGCTACGCAGCCGCTCCTTCGTCGCGTCCGCTACGCGCGCTCCCACCCGCCCATAGCTTTCTTGCCGGCTATCGCCGGCCTCCTGCGCACTCCTTCGTCGCGCGCAATCGACGACTAGGTCGGCGCTCGTCCGCAAGCTGACTGCCCGTCAAGCCGACCGGGCGAGCCCGCAGGCGCACTTCGCAGCTGTGCCTTCGTCGGATCGCTAGGCACCCGACCCCATCAAGGATGCATTGCGTATGGATCTTGAGTCGCTGACCAATCGCTCGATGGATCCAACAAGGCGAGACGGATCCTATCGGTGCCCAGCACAACCACCTGGCAGATGCGTTCCCTACGTGCTCGTGTACGCCATGCAGTCGACACATTGGGGCAGCTGGCAACGTACTGATGAACTAGTGGATACGGCCGCCCGAAGGGGTAGCCTGCGGAAATGACTTCATCTGGTGATTACACCGCGAAGCTCCCTCGCAAACGCATGGGTGCGGGTGTTTTGTTCACTGATGTCTCGGGGCGAGCCCTGCTCGTAGAGCCTGTGTACAAGGACTACTGGGAAATCGCAGGCGGGTGCGTCGAGGAGAATGAGTCTCCGCGCCAGGCAGCAGTGCGTGAGGTGAAAGAGGAACTGGGCAAGACGGTCGCGTTGGGCCCGCTACTGGTGGTGGACTGGGTGCCACCCAGGCCGGATCGCACGGAGGGGGTCATGTTCGTGTATGACGGCGGCACTCTCGATGAGCAGAGCACGGCCGATATCCACCTACCCCCTGACGAACTGTCCCGCTGGGCATGGTGCGATCGGGCGGAGATCGAACAGCGGATGTCGCCCCTGCTGGCCAGGCGTGTGATTGCCGCGTTGCGAGCCAAAGCCGAAGGCGCAGCGCTCGATCTGGAGAACGGCTTCGACATGCCGTGACGACGCGCTCCCCGTCATGGTGCAACGCGCCGTCGGGTGTCAGGCCGCTGTGTCGTAGTGGTCGGCAGTCGCGATGCCAGCCAGTGGCGGCCGGGTGTTGGTGTTCGAGGCGGTCAGCAAACTGATCCCGCCTGATCGGTAAAGGCTGTCGTGAATGCCGTCGGCGTACAGCAACCCGGTCAGATCGGCGCGAGCTTTGGCGACCGGGTGCGCCCGTTGAAATCCGGTTGCGCCAAGCAACGGTGCTAGGTCCGCCACCACGCGGACGGCAGTGTCTACGCCAGCTGCCTTTCCGACTCGCGCGGCGAGGTCGGCATGCGGACTGCCCTCAGCTGCGAGGCGGCTCGTGGTTATGGTGGCCAGGAGGGCAGCTGTGATCTCGGCGTGAGAACGTCCCAGAGTTACCAGGGCGTTGTCGCGGATCCGGGGCAGCATTCCAACCCTTGCCTTGGCGGCCAGGGCGTCCGTGACCAGGGTATGCACTCCGGCGGCGGTGCCCAGTGCGGTGGCGGTGACCAGTGGCCGGAAACGAGTGAAGTGGCGCCGAAAGACTCCAAGGCCGTCACCAGGCCGACCGACGAGGTCGGATTCCGGATTCACAGGCACCTCTCGCAGGCGAAGCACGCCCCATGACCAGCCTCCTAGCCCGAGAGGTTCGATGACCTCGCGCTCCAGCTCAGGCCGATCGCCGTCGACGATCGCAGCGCTGATGCGTCCATCCGGGTCGCGGAAGAACACCACGAATCCGGCTGACTCCATCAATCGCGACACCCAACATTTCTCGCCGCTGATCCGCCAGGTGCCGTCGCGGCATAGAACCGCGCGAGTGGTGATTTCCTGGATCCGGGAGCCGCCGTGCCGTTCGGTCGCGGCGATGCCGACCAACTCGCCGGCCCCCAAGCGTTTACACCAGCGGGCGGCAGAGTGAGTATTGCCGTCGACGAGAATCATCGACCCATGCCCCGGACCGGTCGCGTCACGCAGATCCAAGTCATGAAACCCGGCGGTGAACTGCGCGAGTGTTTGCCACACCAGGCTGCCCTGTCCGTCCGCGGGTCCGCGCCGACAGATGGCCAGTTCTCGGCGCAAATGCAGGAGCCACTGCGACCGTACCGTGCCATCGGACGCTGGCGGTGCGTCCGCGCAGAGGGTGGCAACGTCGTCGGCCAAGCGGAGGAGATCCCGCCAGCCCGTGTTGTCGATCTCGCCGATGCTGGTCCGCAGCGGGTCCAGCCAGACCGAAACACTGGTCATGGCGCGACCTCCCCGCGTTCCGTTGCTGGGACGCCGTACACGATGGACCGGGCTTGTACGTCCTTGGTCACAACCGACCCGGCTCCGACGAGGGCGTGTTCGCCTACGGCGACTCCTGCGAGGATGACCGCCCCCGAGCCGATCTTGCAGCCGTACGCGAATGATGGCGGCAGCAGCGGCTTCTCGTTGTCGGGATCGCGCCAGATCAGCTCCTTGTCGTTGATGGTGCGCACTCCAGCACCGATGAATGCCCTGTCCTCGACGACGGTGTCGGCGGTCAAGTGGGAGCTGGGCGAGCAGCGCACGCCGTTGCCGATACTGCAGCCGCGCTCGATGGTCAGGTTCGCCGCGAGCTGACTGTGGGAGCCGACCTTCACGTTGGTGCGCAGGAGCGTGTTATGTCCGATCGTAGTGTCGTCACCGACGACCACTCCGGCATAGATCGTGGCTCCGGCGCGAATCACGACGCCGGAGCCGACCATCGTCGGTACACCGGCACCTTGGTAGACACGACGCACGGCGTATCCGTACTCCGGCTCGCCAACAACTGCCCGGTGCCCAATATGAGTGTCTCGGCCGATTGTGGCACCGCCATGCACTATCGCGAATGCCCCAACGATGACCCGGCGGCCGAGCACAATCGGACGGGTCGTGCCCAGCATGTCGGTCGGCAGAAACACGGCTGAAGGGTGGATCTGGCAGCCGTCGTCGAGCTCCAGCAGCCCGGCTCGGACCAAGTCAGTGACGGTCGCCGGGGTGGCGGCCGGTGTAGGCAGATGCATCATGGCGGGATCCCCTTGTCTCCCAGCGGGTTCGATGGCTCCAGCACAGCGGGCGGGGCACCCGGATCGAAGACATGGCTACTGAGGATGCAACCGGCTTGCACAACCTGCAAACATCCGTCACGCTCAAACTCCCGCCATCGATGGATGGAGGTGACCGTTTGAGCGCTCGCACCGCCTGGGCCACGATGCCGGCCGTCATAGCGGCGGCCAGTCGTGGCGAATTCGGCACAGTCCTCCGAACCGCCCGCGTGGCTGCAGGCTTGACTCTGCAGGACGCCGCGAAGCTCGCTGGCGTCTCCGCCTCGACGCTTAGCCGGATGGAGACCAAGCCGCATCGCACCTGGGACGTGCGCGACCTTCGCCGTCTCGCTGAGGTGTTCGCTATCCCTGCGCACCTGTTCGGACTGTCGCGACCGATCTTTGACACGAGCGCCGCTAGCCTGAGCACAGGTGTCGATGAGGATGGTGATCCGATGCGACGACGCGACCTGCTCGCGACGACCGCCGCTGTGGTGACCGGCGCGGCTGTGCTGCCCCTGGATCAGCGAGCCGTGGCCCAGGGCATGTCCGAGACCATCGAGGATGTGCTCTTCGGCCGTACCACCGCCGCACCGATTCCGGGCAACCAGCTCGCCGCACAAATCGCTGCAGCCCGTGCGGACTTCCGCGCCACGCGTTACAGTCAGCTCGCTCGCCGCCTACCGCGGCTGCTTGCCCAGTCCGTTGCCGGTCGCGACGCGGCCAACACCACCGATGCACCGCGGGCGGCCGGCCACCTTGCAGACGCCTACAACCTGGCCACGCAGCTCCTGATCAAGCTGCACGACAACGGGATGGCATGGGCCACCGCGGACCGGGCCGTTCAGGCTGCCCACTCATGTAACGACCCAATGGTGCTCGCTGACGCGCGCCGCCTGGCGGCAACTGTAATGCGGCGCACACACCACCACCGCGCCGGCGCACAGCGGCTGATGCTCGACGCCGCCCGTCAGTTGCACTCCGACACCGGCCTGGCGAGCGCCGGAACGGCCGCGATGTATGGACAGTTGATTGCTGCTGCCTCCTACACAGCCGCTCTATGCGACGACCGAGACACCGCTTGGACGCTACTCACCGAGACTGAGGACGCAGCGCGCCGAGTAGGCGCCACACACGACGAGCGATTCAACCCCCTCGAACTGGCTGTCTACAAGATCAGTGTGTCGCGCGTTCTAGGCGACTTCGGAATCGCCATCGACTACGCCCGCTTGGTCGATCCCACCCGCATCGCCTCCCCAGAACGTCGCGCCCGCTACTGGGAAGACACCGCTCTGGCCCTGCTCGGCCGTGGCCGGCCAGAGGCGGCATTTCAGGCACTTGTCGCTGCCGACCGCGATACGCCGCAGGAAGTCCGATTCCGGCCCTGGGCACAGCAGCTCACTCGTGATCTGCTATCCGGCTCCCGCCACAACAGCGTTCCAGGTCTGCGCGAGTTCGCGGCGCGCACTGGCGTTGTCTGAGCCTCTGCCCGAGTCCGCGTTTCTCCATGCGTCGTCGGCATAAGTCGGCGTCAATCGACCGTACTGGTCCTGTTGGGGTCCTAGAGCCGACTGCTGGCATGCCCACAAGTCGCCAGATCTGAACGAGGCAATGGGTTTGGACCGGTGAGACGGGCGTGAGATCGCTGCGAGATGTCGGGGGCGCAGTGTGCATGGCTTGGATAGGTGGGGATGTGGCTGGAGGAGGGGCCCGCGGGGTTTGGCGATGTTGATGGGGTGGGTGGGGACTACTTTGTGCGGTTCTTGGATGCGCGGCGGTGGCTGGGGGGAGTTGGAGGTCAAGTGCCTGATCTTGGAGCTGCTGGACGTGCAGGTGGGGATGAGGGTGCTCGACGTGGGGCTGGGCACTGGTGTGGATGCGGTCGAGATCGCGGAGATGGTTGGGGTGGGCGGGCGCGTTGTCGGGCTGGATGTGAGTGCGGCGATGGTCGCTGAGGCTCGGAGGCGTGTGGCGGGGAGCGGGTTGGCGGTGGAGGTTGTCGAGGGGGATGCGGGGGGCTCGCGTTCGGGGACGCGACGTTCGATCGGTGCGGGGCGGAGCGGGTGTTGATGGCGATGCGGGATCGGGAGAGCGCCCTACGCGAGATGGTGCGGGTGACACGGCCTGGGGGTGGTCGTGGTGTCGGAGGTCGATGCCGGGCGTCTTCCTCAATGGGTCGGATCGCGCACTGACCACCGAGTTGGTCCGCGGGTTCGCGGATGAGTTGGCGACACCGGATGCGGGGCGGCGGTTGCCGCGCATGTTGATGAAGGCCGGCCTTCACGACGTGCGCCTGCGCGCAACGGTTATCCAGAACACCGTCGCCCTCCTGCGCATGCTCCTGGGCACCCGCCTGGACCAGCTGATCGACGACACCGAGGCTTTCTGGGCCGAGCTCGAGGAAGGCGAGCGGAAAGGGCGGCTCTGCTCTGGCGTCGTCTGCTTTGCGGTGGCCGGGCGCAAGCAGGCTCTGACGCCCGTGCGGTGGACTGGTGGGGGTTTACGCTCTCGGGTCTGGCGAGAGGTGAGGTGGGTGTGGTGGTTTCCCGGGATGAGGCGGGGGAGTTGGCGGGGCGGGCTGCGGAGCAGTTGATGTGGGCTCGGCAGGCGGCTGGGTACGCGGCTGATTTTGCGAATCAGGCCGATGAGATGGTGCGCGGGGTCGAGGACGGCATCGTCGAGCTGAACCACCAGCCTGAGGACGGGCGGCAGGCTCTGGCGCCTGACGTGGACGCGCGGGTTGCGCGGGATCGGGCCAAGGATCTGTGGAAGGACGTGTTCCGGGCGGATGTGCGGCTCCTGAAGATTCGGGAGAATCTCGAGCGGAGCGCCGCCTGTCTCGCGGCCGGCCGGAAACTGCTCGAGCAGGCCGGTGACCTGCCCGATCAGAGGAATGAGCAGTTGCGGGGGCGGCTGGAGAAGCTCGAGGGCACGGTGAAGTCCGCGATGGAGGGTGTGGACGCGGGCAGCCGGCGGATTTCTGCCGCGCTCGACCAGCTCGACCGGGTGGTCAATCGACGGCCGGGTACGGACGTCTACCAGGTGCTGACCGCGGACGATATTCGTGAGGTCGCTGCGCAGGTCGAGGGTGAGGTCAGGACCGCGGGCGACAGCGTCGAGGAGTTGCGCGCAAAGATCCGGGAGGCCAGGAAGGGGGCCTATGGGGCCGCTCGGGACAGTTCCGACCTCGCCAAGGCCATCCGGGCCGGCACGAACCCGACACCCCAATCAGCTCAGCAGAAGCGGGCCACCGCCGGTGAGCAGGACCGCCGGCAGCGGCCCGACGGGCCCGCGCAGACCCTTGACCGCTGACCTGGGAGCAACCGGCAGCGTCAGCGGTGGATGGTGTAGTCGGATTGGGTGAAGCCGGCTTTGAGGGTCCGGGTGGCGTTGTGGGTGAGAGCGATGTCGGAGTCGAGGTCGCCGAACAGCCGGATGCCGGTGCCGAGCAGGACGGGGGCGGTGGTGATGGTGAGCTCGTTCAGGAGGCCGGCGCGGAGGAAGGTCTGGATGACACGGGCGCCGTCGGTGTAGACGCGCTTGGCGCCGCGGTCGTTCAGGGTCTCGATCAGGGCGTCGAGGGTCCGGTGCACGATGATGCGCTCGTCGGCGTCCGGGTCGAGGGTGGTGCTGAGCACCTCGACCTGCTTGCCCTCGTACGGCCAGAAGTCGAAGCTGAGCACCTTCTCGTAGGTGTTCCGGCCGAGTACGACGGTGTCGACCGACGCCATGAACTCGTCGTACCCGGTGTCGCCGGCCTGTTCGCCGCGCGTGGTGAGCCAGTCGATGGACCCGTCCGGCCGCGCGATGTACCCGTCGAGACTGGTGGCGATGAAAACAGCCGCGTGGAAACTCACGAAGACATTTTTCCACGCGGCCGCAACAACTCCCAGGACTAGCCCTTCAGCCCGGTCTGGGCGAGGCCCTCGACGAACTGGCGTTGGGCCAGCACGAAGATGACCAGGACCGGGAGCGCGGACAGCGTTGCCGCTGCCAGTTGGGTGTTCCACATCGGGCCGCCGTAGGCGTCGACGTACTGTGTCAGCGCCTGCGGGATGGTGAACTTCTCCTTGCTGGACAGGAACACGATCGGCTCCAGGTACAGGTTCCAGCTGTGCAGGAAGGTGAAGATCGAGACCGCGCCGATCGCCGGGCGGGCCAGTGGCAGGCAGACCCGCCAGAACAGGCCGAACCGGCCGAGGCCGTCCACCCGGCCGGCCTCCTCCAGCTCACCGGGCAGCGTGATGAAGAACTGCCGCATGATGAAGGTGGCCAGCACGCTCGGCGCCCCGAGCGCCGGGACCAGGATCAGCGGCCAGTGGGTGTCCACCAGGCCGAGCGTGTCGAACATCCGGTACAGCGGGATGATCGTCACCTCGTTCGGCACCAGCAGCCCGGTCAGCACGATCACGAAGACCACGCCGGCGCCCCGGAACCGGATCCGCGCGAACGCGTACCCGGCCAGCGCGGACACCGCCAGCGTCAGGATCGTCACCGCCAGGGCGATGTAGAGACTGTTCACGTACTGCCGCCCGAACGGCTGGAGCTCGAACACCTGCCGGTACGCGTCCAGCGTCGGCGACCCCGGCAGCAACGACGGCGGGAACGCGAAGATCTCGGTCACCGGCTTCACCGAGGTCGTCGCCATCCACCAGATCGGGAACACGAACGGCACGCAGCACACCAGAAGTACGCCGTACACGAGCACCTTGACCTTAGGACTCATGGAACACCCACCTCCGGCGCATCCGCCACTGGATCACCGTGAGCACGAGCACGATGCCGAACAGCAGCAACGCGAGCGCCGAGCCGTACCCGAAGTGATGGAACTGGAACGCCTGCTGATACAGGTAGTACACGAGCACTGTCGTCGACGTCCCCGGACCGCCCTGGGTCAGTACGGCGATCTGCGCGAACACCTGCAGCGACCCGACGATCGTCAGGATCATCGTGAGCAGGATGGTCGGGCTGATCAGCGGCAGCGTCACCCGCCGGAACCGGGCCCACGCGGACGCACCGTCGATCTTGGCGGCCTCGTAGAGCTCGGCCGGCACGCCCTGCAACGCGGCCAGGAACAGCACCATGTTCAGCCCGACGTTCTTGAACAGCTGGACCACGATCACCGAGACCATCGCCGTACCACCCGAGCGCAACCAGTTCGGCCCGTCGATGCCGAAGACGTCGAGGAAGGCGTTCACCCCGCCGTTGTCCTGCAGCAGGAACCCCCACACGATCGTCCACGCGACCAGCGTCACCACGACCGGTGAGAAGAACAGCGTCCGGAAGACGACTGTGCCGCGCAGCTTCTGGTTCAGCAGTACGGCGAGGAACAACGCCAGACTGAGGTTCAGCACGACGAGCCCCGCCGAGAACAAACCCGTTGCCCGGAGCACCGGCCCGAGCTGCTTGTCGTCAGCCAGAGCGGTGTAGTTGTCGGCCCCGACGAAGGTGAAGGAACCGGCCAGCACGTTCCACTCGTGCACGCTGTACCAGACGACCAGCCCGAGCGGCACGATGACGAAGGCAACGATCCCGGCGAGCTGCGGCGCGACCATCAGCCAACCGGCCAACTCGTCGCGCCGCCGCATCGTCCAGTACGGCGCTTTGTCCGCCGGCGCCACCGACGCGGCCGGCTTCTCCAGCAACAGTGTCATTTCGCCAGCAGCGGGTTGATCTTCGAGCACACGTCCGACAGCACGGTCTTCACGTCCGCGTCCGGCTTCCACAGCGGGTCGAGCGCGGCCCGGACGGTCTGCTGCAGTTCGGCGTACCCGGTGTGGCTGGGCTTGATCGTGCCGCGCTCGATGCCCTTGACCACGACACTCTCCAGCTGCGCGGGCTTGAGCAGCGGGTTGGCCTTGGCCAGCGTGGCGGTGGTGAGCTGCGCCTTGCGCGGCGGCGGGAAGAACTGCGCGAGCTTGGCAGAGTTCTCCGCGTTGCTGAAGTAGGCGAGGAACTCCTTCGCCTCGTCGGCGTTCTTGCCCCGCTTCAGCACCCCGATGCCGGCCTGGCCGACGACCGAGTACTCACCGGCCGGACCCTCCGGGAGCGGGACCAGGTCCCACTTGAACTTCGCCTTCTCCAGCAGCGCGGCCCGGCTGATCTGAGTCAGCACCATCGCCGAGTCGCCGGCGTAGAAGTCCTTCGTCACGCCCGGACCCGGCATGCCCTTGTCGGTGAAGACCAGCTTGTGGACGAACGTCATCGCGTCCACCATCGCCGGCTGGTCGAACTGGCAGCTCTTGCCGTCCTCGCTCCACGGCCGCGCACCCCAGCCGGCCCAGATCGCGTTCAGCGTGTCCCAGCCCTTGAAGTCGAAGTCGCCGACCACGAGCCCGCCTTTGCCCTTGGCCTGTACGGCGGCCGCGGTCTTGGCGGCCTCCTCCCAGGTCCACGTCCCGGCCGCGATCTGCTGCGCCGGCGTCGGTCGCCCGGCCGCCGTCACCAGGTCGGTGTTGACGAAGACGCCCAGCGGCGAGGTGGAGAACGGGTAGGCGTACAGCTTGCCGTCCTTCTCCCAGTTGGCGGTCGTGCTCGGCAGCAGGTCGGCGTCCTTGTCGATCTCCTCGAGCGCGCCGGAGCTGACGAAGTCGGGGGCGGTGCTCTCGAAGATCCAGGCCAGGTCCGGGACGTTGCCGCCGCCGATCTGCGTGGTCAGCGTGGTGGTGTAGCTCTCGAACGGGATCGCCTCGAAGGTGATCTTGCCGACCTCCGGGTGGTCCTTCTTGTAGTCGGCGGCGATCTGGTCGAACAGCGCCAGGTGCTTGGCGTTCGCACTCCAGATCGTCATTCGCAGGTCGACCGGTCCCTCCCCGGAGGATCCGGAGGAGCCGGAGCCCCCGCCGCAGGCGGTCAGCAGCACCGCGGCAGTGGCGGCCGCGGTCAGCGCGCGTAGCTTCATGAGTCCTCCATCAGTAGCCGGTGACGTCCGGCCAGCCGAGTTCGATGCCCTGAGCAACCAGACGGGCCTGGAACTCGCCGAGCAGGGCGGGAGTGTTGCGGACCGCGCGCGGGCTGACGCCACGGTCCAAGCAGAAGGCGGCGAGCAGGCCGGCGGCCTCGCCGATGTTCCACTCGACCGGGTGCAACCGGTAGCAGCCGTTGGTGATGTGAGTGGTGCCGAGGTTCTTGTTCGCCGGCAGCAGGTTCTCCACCCGGCGCGGGATCAGCGCCCCGAGCGGGATCCGGAACGGGCTGCTGGCCACGTCGATGTAGTTGTCCCCGCCGGTCGACGGGTGCAGGTCGATCCGGTACATCCCGACGCCGACGCTGTCGCCGTACTCGACGGCGCCGCGATCGCCGCGGACCGCGACCGACAGGTCCTGCTCGACGATCGTGTACTCGGCCTTGATCCGCCGGGACTCCCGGATGTACGGCGCCTGCGCGAGACCGTCCGTACCGAGCAGGTCGCCGCGCAGCCGCAGCCCGGGGAAACCGACGCCGCCATCGGAACGCGGGGCCTCGGTCTGCAGCCAGTAGAGCACCGCCAGCGAGAGCTCCTTCGCCGCGTCGAGGTGCTTGGCCGCGTCCGGTACGTCGATGACCGGGCCCTCGAAGTAGTCGATCATCGGCCAGTTCACCAGGCAGATGTCGCTCTCGTACGCGCCCGGCTCGAAGTGCCGGCGGGCCGCGATCCGGCGGAAGGTCCACAGGTTCGTGTCGCCGCCGGTCCGGCGCTGGTCCGCGACTACCGCGAGCGGGTCGTCGTCGGGATTCGGCGTGAACGTCCGCACCGAGCTCTCCAGCGTGCGCGGGTTGGGCGCCGTCCAGGACAGCAGCCGGTCACCCCAGAACGCCGGCTGGTAGTTCCGCCAGAACGCGTAGTTGGCCGGCTTGTCGCCGACGTGGTCGCCGTCGACGTGGTCGATCGCGAAGCAGTACGACACCGCCTGCATGTTGAGCGGCTGCGCCTCGGCCGGCGCACTCGGCTCACCCGTCTCGCTCTGCGCCTCGAAGCCGGTCACGTACTCCGTCCCGGTCAGCGGCAGCAGCTCACCGGTCTCGGTCGCGTCCAGGATGTACGGCGCGGTGATCGTCAACTGATCGCCCGCGTCCCGGTGTTCCACGGTCACCGCGGTGACGCGATCGCCGTCGGTGTCGGCGGCGACCGGCCGGAAGGGCTGCAGGACCTGCAGCCGACGGCTGGCCCGGTACGGCGCCAGCATGCTTTCGAGCACCGCGAGCGCGACCCGTGGCTCGTGACAGAGCTTCGACACGTACCCGGCGCCCGGGTTGAGCTGCGTCGCCGCGCGCGACGCCGAGGTCAGCGGGTAGTGCCGGCGGTAGTAGTCGCGGATTCCCTCCCGCAGCGCCCGGTACGACGCGGTGACGCCGAACTGCTCGACCCAGGAGTGCTCGTCCGGCGGCACGGCCTGGCTGGTCAGCTGGCCGCCGAGCCAATCGAACTCCTCGGTCAGGACCACCGAGCGGCCGGCCCGCAGGGCGGCGAGCGCCGCGGCGACTCCGCCGAGACCGCCGCCGACGATCAGTACATCGGTATGCATCTAGACACCTTTCGGTGGTGTGAGAGTGGTTCCGTCGGTGAGTTCGCACGGGAGCAGCAGTTGGCGTTCGGTCGCCGTACCGCTCAGCACGGCCTCCAGCAGCTCGACCGCTTGCAGGCCCATCGCCCGGCGCGGGACGTGGAAGCCGCTGAAGTCGATGTCGCTCTCGGCCGGCCGCGTCGAGTCACCGAGCGCAATGACGGACAAGTCGTGTGGGATGGCGACGCCTCGCTGGGCGGCCGCTTCGGCCAGCGCGACCGCATCCGCCCGCTCCTCGACGAAGACCGCGGTCACCTTGCGGTCGAGCAGGTCGTCGAGCAGGTCGCCGCCGGAGCGGTCGGCCGTCGGAAGGTGTGGCGCGCGGCCGGCCGCCTGCCGGAAGCCCTGCATCCGGTCGGCCGAGGACTCGGCGCCGGCGCCCGGCCCGGCGAAGGCGATCCTGCGGTGGCCGAGCGCCTGGGCCCGTTCCACCACGATCCGCGTCGCGGTGGCGTAGTCGGCGCCGACGTACGGGACCGGGCCGCCGGCGTCGTCGCGACGGCCGACCGAGACGAACGGGTACTCCTCGGCGATCAGCCGGGCCAGCTCGTCGGACGGGATCTGGCGACCGAGGAGCAGGCAGCCGTCCGCGATCCGGAGCCGGTTGTTCTCATGGAAGATCCGCCGCCGGCCCGCCGTCACCGGCGCGCTGGTGAACAGCAGCAGGTCCCAGCCGAGCCGCTCGGCGCGGTCCTCGATGCCGGCCAGGAACGGGTGGTAGAAGTCGCCACTCGCGCTCGGGAACACCGACTCGTAGGTGAACACGCCGAGGATCTGGTTGCGCTGCTTGAGCATCCGCCGGGCCAGCGGGTCGGCCTGGTAGCCGGTCTCCCGGATCACCTTCAGCACCCGGTCCCGGGTCTCGGCCGGGATCCGCGCGGTCGCGTCGCTGCGGTTGTTCAGCACCAGCGACACCGTCGTCTGGCTGACCTTCGCCAGCCGTGCGATGTCGCGCTGGGTGAGTCGTGTGGCTCTGTCCGGCATCCGCTCAATCCTTCGCAGTAATACGCATTGCCAGGGAACCGTAGAACGGCGTTCGAGGGAGCGTCAAGGGTTCGTTCCAGTGGTAATGCGGATTAGCAGCGACGAGGTGTTGACCGGCGCCGATCCGGCGGAGAACACTCGCTGCACTGTCACCCCCTGCCGCCCAGGAGGCCTCCATGCTGAGTCGCCGCCAGTTCACCGGCCTGGCCGCCGGCGCCGTCGCCGGCTCGTTCGTCAGCAGCACCGTCCCCGCCGTTGCGACCGGTGATCGTGATCGCGATCCGGTCCGCTTCCAGTCGGCGTACCCGGCACGGCCGCCGGATCCGACGGCCGTGCTCCTCGGCGCACCCGGTTTCGAGGTGCACGGCGACGGGATCGGCGACGACACCGCCGCCGTCCGCGCCGCGGTCGACGAGGCGTCCCGGCGCGGGATCGCGAACAAACTCGGCGACATCCTCGGCGGCGTCCGCGACTTCCCGCTGGGTGACGGCGGTGGCGTCGTACTCGTCCCACCGGGGACCTACCGGCTGACCGGACCGATCGACGTGCACGACTCGGTGCGGATCATCGGGTACGGCGTCCACCGGCCACGGTTCGTCCTGGCCGACAACAGTCCCGGGTACGCCGGTACCGCCGCACGCGACGTGTTCGCGTTCCGGCGGCGGCCGGTCGGCGGCCCGGTGACGTACGCCAACAACGACACCTTCGGGTCCGGGCTGATCAACCTGGACATCGCGATCGGTGCAGGCAATCCGCGTGCGATCGCGGTCCGGTTCGGTGGCGCGCAGTTGTGCATCCTGCAGGACCTGGACATCGACACCGGCGACGGCTGGGCCGGCATCGACCACAACGCGAACCTCATCCAGCGAGTACGCGTCCGTGGCGGTGCTGTCGGCCTGAATGCGTTCGCCGCCTCGGCCGGGTGGCAGACGACCGTGCTGGACTGCCGCTTCAACGGTCAGCGCGAGACGGCGATCCGGACCAACAACGACGCGAAGCTCGTGCTCGTCCGTACCGTGCTCGCTGACGCGCCACGTGGTGTCGAGTGCGTGCCCGACCAGTTCGTGCACCTCTACCTGCAGGACTGCCTACTCGATGGCCTCACCGACACCGCGGTGCTGATGAACGACAGCGAGCTGTTGCCAGGCGCAACGAATCCGCTGATCCGGAACAGCAACCAGCTGAACCTGGTGGACAGCGTGGTACGCCGGACCCCGACCCTCCTGACCCGTGCGCAGAGCGGAACACGCACGCCCGGCCGCGATGGCGCCGTACGCGAGCTGACCTACGGCCTGCGGATCGCGCACGCGTTGACCGCACGCGAGAGCCGGACCGACGGCGTGCAGCTGTCGTACGACGGGCATCGGGACGTGTCCGACATGCTCCGGTCCGACGTGCCCGACCTCCCGCCGGTGTCGACCTGGGTGAGCATCGCCGACGTCGCCGCGCGGATGGGACGGACCGTGGGCAGCGGGACGGCGGACGATCTGGCCGTCTTCCAGGCTGCCGTCGATCGCCACGAGACCGTCTTCGTGCCGATCGGCGAGTACCTGCTGTCCGGCACGCTTCGGCTTCGGAAGCACTCCAACCTGATCGGGCTCCACCCGCGGCAGACCTGGTTGCGGACCCCGGACGGCACGCCGTACTTCGGAGATCCGCGCCGGCCGAAGGCGTTGGTCGAGACGCCGCCCAGCGGCTGCAACATCGTCATCGGGCTCGGCCTCGACACAGCCCGGAACACCGCGGGCTCGGTCAATGTCAGCTGGCAGTCGGGCAGTGGCTCGTACCTCGCGGACATCACCACCCAGTTCGTGAAGTGGCACCCGGAGGAGGTCGCGAGCGGCGATCCGGGCTACACCTACAAAGGCATCCACAAGTACGGCGTGTGGGTGCGCGGTGGTGGCGGAGTCCTGTCGAACGTCTGGAGCGCCAACGGCTGGGCGGACAACGGCCTGCTGGTCGAGCACTCGACCGTCCCGACCCGGGTCTACGAGGTCTCCGTCGAGCACCACCAGCACCGCGAGGTCGTCCTGCGGCACGTCGCGAACTGGGAGTTCCTCGGCCTGCAGACCGAGGACCACATCTACGGCTGGCAGTCCCAGGCCGTCGAACTGGACCACTGCCGCGACCTGCTCTTCGGCAACTCCGTCTTCTTCCGCGTAGCCACGGTCCTCGGCCCTTCGCCCTACGGCGTCGGCCTCCGGGACTCGCGCAACGTCGTCTTCCGCGGCAACCGCGGCTACCGCGACAAGACCCCCGAGTTCACCCAGTGGGGCGCCACAGCCGCCGACATACGCACCGGCCGAACGGTGCCCGACCCAGAGTTCGCCGTACTGGCGATCCGAGACTGAATCTGGAGGACGACTTTGAAACGCCGTTCTGTTTTGATTGGTGCCGCGGTGGCGCCGTTGGTTGGGAGTTTGCCGGGGCGGGCCAGCGCTGTCGGGCTGCCGCCGGTTGCGGGGCTGGCGGCTGGGCTGCCGGAGCGCGGGTTGTTCGCGCCGGGGGACCAGCGGTTCGCGGGGTACCTGAGGATTCTCGCGCCGATGGCCAACGACATCGTGGACACGACGCCGTACGGGTTCATGGGCGGTGGGTGGTGGCGGACGCCGGCCCAGCCGTTCAACTCGCGGGTGCAGGAGCACGTGTTCACGCTCAGTTGGTTCTACGCCAACCGCCGTACCTGGAATCCGTACCACCGCGACCCCGCGTTGCTCGGCCGGCTCGACGCGGCGATCGAGCACTACCTGAACCTGCAGAATCCGGACGGGTCCTGGCCGGAGTACGCGCCGGCCGAGCGTGGCAAGGCGTCGAGCGGTTTCGGTCTCGGCTACCTGGCCAAGACGCTGGCCAACCTCCGCCAGGCCGATGCGCTGCCGAGCCGTCGTACTCAGCTGGAAGTTGCCCTGCGCAAGGGAGTCGACTGGTACCTGGACCCGGCCAACCGCGTGGTCTGGGACGACCCCTTCCAGTACACGAACCAGGCCGTCGCCGGAGTGGCCGGCTCCGCCCTCACCCTCCGGCTGCTGCCCGACCACGCCCGATGGCAACGGCTGCAGGAACGCATCCGGTTCGTCGCCAAGTGGTCGCAGAGCCCGGCCGGGTTCTTCTACGACCCGCGCGGGATGGACATCAACTACAACTTCGAGGTGATGCTGCCGGAGATGGCCGAGCTCTACCTGCTCACCCGGAACCCGTTGCTGGTCTCGATGACCCGCCGGTTCACCGAGTGGTTCGGCTACAACCTGCTGCGTGAACCGGACGGCTCCGGCTGGCTCACCTACTACGCCGTGTCCGACCGCACCGCGACCGCGTACTACGACGACGCGATCCCGGATCCCGACCGGACCATCCTCGGCTCGCACTTCGTCCCCGCCGTACCGGATCTCGCGGCGTTCTTCACCAGCCGCGAGGACAAGGCGGCACTCAGGACGGCCTGGGCCGAGGACCCGGCGCCGGTGCCGGCGTTGGCGAAGCAGGACACGTCGCCGCGCATCATCGCGCACGCCCCGTACGGCGAGACGCTGCCGACCCGGGCCTCGAAGCGGACCGCGATCGCGCGCATCCCGTACCTGCGCAAGGACGACTTCACCGAGCTTCGCCGCGACGAGGTGGAGAACCAGGACTACCTCTACGTACGACGTCCCGGCTACTACGTCGGCGCGTTCTTCGGGACCCGGCCGGGGAGCGCGGTCAGGGCCGGGACCGGCTTCCTCTGGCACCCGGCGGCCGGCACCGTGATCCACGCGCAGCAGACGTCGACGGGTTGCTGGGCGACGGTCCGCGGCGGAAAGGCCGATGCCGAGAGCAACCTCATCGCCGAGTACCCGTCGAACGACCTGGTCCGCTACCGCACTCCCGACGGCTCATTGGCGACTGACCTGATCTTCGGCCCGGGCACCGTCACCCGCCGGGTCACCGCGACCACAGCCGCCACCGAACAGATCCCGCTCGTCCTCCAACCGGGTGACGAGGTCGCCTTCTCGGACGGCACCGTCGTGCCCTACAACCAGACTCGGACGGCGACGGCCGACTCGCTGACGATCCGGCGCGGGCAGACGACCATCACCATAAGTTGGTCTGCCGGCCGGACCGCAACGATCAGCACGTCGACCCGCACCTACCTCCGCGACCAGCGCCGCCGGGTCCACGTCCTCCGCATCCCCCACGACGGCAGGCTCGAGACGACCGTGCGTACGACGGGGTGAGCAATCCAGGGGTCCGGTAGGGATCGTCCGGATGCCACAGTTGCCGTCACCGCATAGCGTTCAGGCATGAAGGCAGTTGTGCAGGACCGCTACGGTGCGCCGGACGTGCTGCAGATCCGGGAGACCGCCCGGCCCGACGTCACCGGGAACCAGGTGCTCGTCGCGGTCCGGGCGGCGTCGGTCAACGCGCGGGACTGGCACGTGATGCGCGGTGATCCGTTGATCGCCCGGCTGATGGACCCGGCCGCGTTCGGGCTCCGGGCGCCCAAAGGGGTCCTGGGCACCGACTTCGCCGGCGTGGTCGAGGCGGTCGGGCCGGACGTACGACGGTTGAAGCCCGGCGACGAGGTGTACGGCGAGTCGCCCGGAGCCTTCGCCGAGTACGTCGCCGCGCCGGAGACCGTGGTCGACCAGAAGCCGGCCAACCTGACCTTCGAGCAGGCGGCCGCGATCCCACTCGCGGCGAACACCGCGCTGATCGGGCTGCGCAACGTGGCGCAACTGAAGCCGGGGCAGTCGCTGCTGATCAACGGCGCGTCCGGTGGCGTCGGGACGTTCGCCGTACAGATCGCCAACGCGCTGGACGCCGAGGTGACCGCGGTCTGCAGCACCAAGAACGTCGACCTGCTCCGGTCGCTCGGCGCCAAGGAGATCGTCGACTACACGCGGGACGACTTCACCCGGCAGCGGTACGACGTCGTCCTCGACCTGGTGGGAAACCGGTCCCTCGGCGACCTCAGGCGTGCGCTGACACCGGGCGGGACACTCATCCTGTCCGGCGGCGGAGTGTCCCGCGGCGGCAGCGTGGTCGGGCCGGTCGGCCTGATCCTGCGCGGCGTGCTGGTGTCCCGCTTCGTGAGCCACCGGATCGTCACCTTCGACGCGCAGCCGAGCGCGGACAACCTCGGGACGCTCCGATCGATGGCCGAGCACAGGCAACTGCTCCCGGCCATCGATCGCACCTACGCGCTGGCCGACATCGCCGAGGCGATTCGGTACGTCGAGACCGAGCACGCTCGCGCGAAGGTGATCATCACCGTCTAGGACGTCCGCAGCTGCAAGGTCTGGCGGCCGGGGATACGACCGGTGAGGTAGACCCGCTGACCGTCGGGGGTCAGGCTCCCGCCGAGGTAGGTGTAGCGCTCGCCCGGGTCCATGGTGACCCGGGCGGCGCCGTTGCCGGGGCCGAACTCGATCCGGTCGGAGCCGACGGTGTAGGAGCCGGTCCCGGACACGAGTTGGTAGTTGCCCGCGGTTCCCAACGCCTCCACGCCGGCCAGCGTTCCGCCGTTCCGGAAGCAGAGCTCGATCGCGTACGCCGTCTCGTCGCCGTCGAACTCGAAGGACAGGTCCCAGCCGTTGCCGACCTCGACGATCGTGACCTCGGTCCGCAGCGTGCGGTACTGCTGCGGGCGGTGCGGGAAGTCCATCGACGCGTAGAACCGGCCGTCCAGCGTGAGCGCGTACAACCCGTCCTCCCGCCGGTACCGCTTCGGCAGCGGCAGGTGGTACGGCACCTTCACCTCCTGCGCCAGCTTGTAGGTCCGCGGCCCGGTCCGGCGCATGCCGTCACTGCGGAAGTGGCCGGTGCTGAAGAACTGCGGTGAGAGCCGGACCGAGTCGAGGATCGCGGCGCCGTTGCGGAGCTTGAAGAACGTCGGGTTGGTGGACAACCCGGACGCGATCACCGGGATGTCGTGGAAGTCCGTGCCGCCGAAGACGCTCGCGGTCCTGGTCCCGCGCCGGATCCGGGCCGACGCCTGCGACGGGAAGTGCTGCGCGAAGTCCGTCGGCGCCGGCTTCGGAGTGGGCAGCACGGCCGCGATCTCGGGTCGTTCCAGCACCTCGGCCAGGAAGTCGCCGATCTCCCCGGTCCCACGCTGCTCGATGCTCTTGGCAACCGTCGAGAAGCGTCCGTCGCCGGTGTGCAGGGCGAGCTCGCGGAACTGGGTCAGGTACCACCAGACCTCGCGGATCCGGGTCTGGTCCTGCCGCCGGGACGCGATCGTGTCGACCTCGCCGTTCGGCTCGATGAAGTACAGCGTCGCCTCCAGGTTGCGCCGGACGTACTCGAGCAGCTCGGGCTTGTTCCGGGTCCAGGCGATGCCGAGCAGGCAGTGGTTCGTCACCTCGGAGGCGTACGTCGAGCTGCGCTCGCTGTAGATGCCGTCCGGGGTCGCGTCGATGCCCTCGTCGAGCCAGTCGTCGATGCGAGCGGCGTACCGGCGGTCGGGGAACAGGTGGTGGGTCCGCGCCAGCGCGGCCGCGACCTCCCAGCGGTGGTTGGGCGTGTGCACCCCGCCGGCCGCGATCGCCGGCCCGGCCTTGCGCAGTACCTGCTCCAGAATCGCCCGGTGCGGTTTCGTCGCCGCCTGGTCGTCTTCGGCGAGCAGGCCGTAGACCATGCAGACGTCCTGGATCGCGAACGAGCTGTCCGGCGGCGAGTGCAGGTTGCCGACGTCGTACAGACCGTCGTCGTGCTGCCGCGCGGCGAGCTGCTGGCACAGCCAGAGCAGCGGCGCCAGCAGCGAGTCGTCGTGGTGGTACGACGACTTGCCCCAGACGTACCCGGACACTAGTCGGCGGGCCTTGCGAGCCACGGTCCGGACACTGTCGGAAGGGTTCTGCAGGCTGCCGAGCACCAGCGGGATCTGGGCCTGGTTGGCCTTGGTCAGTACGGCGAGAAAGTCTTCGTCCACGGCTGCTACTCCAGCATCGGTCGCCCCGGCCGCGGTGGCCGGGTAGAGGGCGCCGACCGTCAGCGTGGTCAGCGAGCCGGCAAGGAACGTACGACGCTGCATCGATGCCTCCAAGGGATACCGGCAGACCAAGTGAGCTTGGTAAGCGGTTGCCAAATGTCCAGTACTGTGTCCCCGGGACTTTGTCCTGTCAATACTTCGCAGCTGTCCGCATCTGGTCACTGCAGGTGGATCCCAGGTCTTGTGTGAACCGGTTTCCTGGGCTAATTTGACCGGCCAAGGCAAACGCTTTCCGTGGCCCCTGAGGTTTCCGGAGGTAAGAAAGTATGAGTGCGCTGGGCGAGCTCGGCTCGCTCCGGCAGAAGAAACCCGCAGGGCAGAAGAAAGACAATCTCGCTGCGTACCTGTTTCTCGCGCCGTGGCTGCTCGGGCTGTTCCTCATCACCATCGGGCCGATGCTGGCCTCGCTGTACCTGTCGTTCACCGACTACAACCTGATCCAGGCGCCCCAGTGGATCGGGTTCGAGAACTTCACCCGGATGCTGTCCGACGAGCGGCTGCACAACTCGCTGCGCGTCACGTTCACCTACGTGTTCGTCTCGGTCCCGCTGCAGCTGGCCGTCGCGCTGCTGCTCGCCGTCGTCCTCGACCGCGGTGTCCGCGGGATGGCGTTCTACCGCTCGGTGTTCTACCTGCCGTCGCTGCTCGGCTCGAGTGTCGCGATCGCGATCCTGTGGCGCCAGGTGTTCGGCACCGAGGGCCTGCTGAACCAGGTGCTCGCCCTGGTCGGCGTGGAGGGCAAGGGCTGGATCTCCGACCCGAGTACGGCGCTCGGCACGCTGGTGGTGCTGAACGTGTGGACGTTCGGCTCGCCGATGGTGATCTTCCTGGCCGGACTGCGGCAGATCCCGTCGATGTACTACGAGGCCGCGTCGGTGGACGGGGCCGGCACGCTGCGCCGGTTCTTCAGCATCACGCTGCCGCTGCTCACCCCGATCATCTTCTTCAACCTGGTGCTGCAGATCATCCACGCGTTCCAGTCGTTCACCCAGGCGTTCGTCGTCTCCGGGGGCAGCGGCGGTCCGTCGGACTCGACGATGTTCTTCACGCTCTACCTCTACGACCGGGGCTTCGGCAATTTCGACATGGGCTACGCGTCCGCGATGGCGTGGTTCCTGCTCGTGATCATCGGGGTCTTCACCGCGGCGAACTTCCTCGCCTCGAAGTACTGGGTGTTCTATGACGACTGAGACGATGCGCGGCGCGGTCGCCGCCCGCCGGGCCGCCCCGATCAGCTGGGTCCGGATCCGGCCGGTGCTGATCCACCTCGGGCTGGCCGCGGCCGCCCTGGTGATGCTCTACCCGGTGATCTGGATGGTGGTCAGCTCGCTGCGGCCCGGCAACGAGATCTTCCGCGACCCGAGCATCCTGGCCAAGGACCTGCGGATCGAGAACTACCGGATCGGCTGGAACGCGCTGACCGAGCCGTTCACCCGCTACCTGCTGAACTCCGCCGCGGTGGTGCTCGGCAGCGTGCTGGGCAACCTGGTGTCGTGCTCGATGGCGGCGTACGCGTTCGCGCGGCTGGAGTTCGTCGGCAAGAAGTTCTGGTTCGCGATCATGCTGCTCAGCATCATGCTGCCGATCCACGTGGTGATCGTGCCGCAGTACATCCTGTTCTCGCAGGCCGGCTGGATCAACACGTTCCTGCCGCTGATCATCCCGAAGATGCTGGCGACCGACGCCTTCTTCGTATTCCTGATGGTGCAGTTCATCCGGGGCATCCCGCGCGAGCTGGACGAGGCGGCCCGGATCGACGGCTGCGGCCGGGGCGGGATCTTCCTGCGGGTGATCCTGCCGCTGATGGTGCCGGCCCTCGCCACCACCGCGATCTTCACGTTCATCTGGACCTGGAACGACTTCTTCAGCCAGCTGATCTACCTGACCGACCCGAAGATGTACACCGTCCCGGTGGCGCTGCGGTCGTTCGTCGACGCGACAGCGGAGTCGTCCTGGGGCTCGATGTTCGCGATGTCGGTCGTCTCGCTCATCCCGATCTTCCTTGCCTTCCTGCTCGGCCAGCGGTTCCTGATCAAGGGCATCGCGACCACCGGCATCAAGTAACTCCGAAAGGTGCACCTCATGAGGCAGCTCATCCCACCCACCAGGCGCCTGCGCGCCCTGGCCGCTGTCGCGATCGCCACGACTCTGCTGGCGGCGAGTGCCTGCGGCGGTGACTCCGGTGGCAACAGCGGCGGATCCGCGGACGGCAAGGTCACGCTCCGGTTCACCTGGTGGGGTGGCGACACCCGGACCAAGATGACCCAGGCGGCGATCGACGCCTACCAGAAGGACCACCCGAACGTGACGATCAAGGGTGAGTTCGGCGAGTGGTCCGGCTACTGGGACAAGCTCGCCACCACGGTCGCCGCGAACGACGCGCCGGACATCATCCAGATGGACGAGAAGTACCTGCGCGAGTACGCCGACCGCGGCGCGCTGCAGGACCTGAAGAAGTCCGAGGGCCTGGACACCGGCAAGTTCGAGGAGGACACCCTCAAGGCCGGTGAGTTCGACGGCGGGCTGTACGGCCTGAACGCCGGGATCAACTCGTTCGCGATCGTGGCCAACCCGGCGATCTTCAAGGCCGCCGGCGTCGCGCTTCCGGACGACACCAAGTGGACGTGGGACGAGTACACCCAACTCGCCGCCGAGCTCACCACCAAGCTGAAGGGCAAGGGCTGGGGGACCGGCGCGCCCGGCACCAACGAGGCCGCGCTGAACCTGTGGGCCCGCCAGCACGGCGAGTCGCTGTGGACCCAGGACGGCAAGCTCGGCGTCTCGGCCGGCCAGGTGACCGCGTTCTACCAGCAGGTGCTGAAGCTGAAGGACTCGAAGGCGATCCCGTCGGCCGAGTTCATCGCGCAGGACATGAACGCCGCGCTCGACCAGTCCGCGATGGCGACCGGCAAGGTCGCGATGAGCTGGATGTGGAGCAACCAGCTGAACGCGATGAGCAAGGCGGCCGGCACCGAGCTCAAGCTGCTCCGGGTGCCGAGTGTCGAGGGCGACGCGGCCGCGAACGGCTCCTACTACAAGGGCTCGATGTTCTGGTCGATCTCGTCGCGGTCCAAGCACCAGAAGGAAGCGGCCGAGTTCGTGAACTACCTGGCCAACAGCACCACCGCCGGCAACATCCTGCTGGCTGAGCGGGGCGTGCCGCCGAACACCGAGATCCGCTCCGCGGTGACGCCGAAGCTGCAGCCGGCCGACGCCGCCTCGGCGAAGTTCATCCAGGACATCGGCAAGGAGCTCGGCGACCCGTCGCCGGCGCCGCCGGTGGGTGGTGGCCAGGTGGAGAAGATCATCCAGCGCTACACCACCGAGGTGCTGTTCGGCCGGCAGACGCCGGACAAGGCGGCCCAGGGGTTCATCGACGAGATCAACGGGGAGCTCAAGTAAGTGTTGCTAGTGGCAACTGATTGTCGATGACCGCGCCGCGCGTGGCCGTGGCAGGTGTCCACGGTCACGGGGCGTCGCACGTCCGGAACGTGGCGCGGCTGGCGGAGGCCGGCCGCGCCCGCCTGGTGGCGGTTGCCGACCCGCAACCGGCCTCCGGCCTCCCTGCGGACGTCCAGGTGTACGGCGGCCTGGACGAGCTGCTCGCGTCGACCGAGGTCGACGTGGTCATCATCAGCACGCCGATCCAGACCCACGTGCCGCTGGCCGAGCTCGCGATGCGGTCCGGTGCCGACGTACTGCTGGAGAAGCCGCCGACCGCGTCGCTGGCCGAGTTCGAGCAGCTGTCGGCGGTGGTCGCCGAGACCGGTCGGGCCTGCCAGGTCGGGTTTCAGGCACAGGCGTCGGCGGCGACGCTGACGCTTGCGGAGATGGTCGCCGACGGACGGCTCGGTGAGCTCCGTGGCATCAGCGCGGTCGGCAAGTGGGTGCGGAAGGCGAAGTACTTCCAACGGGCACGCTGGGCGGGTCGCCGTACGCTCGACGGGGTCGCGGTGGTGGACGGGGCGGTGACGAACCCGCTCGCGCACTCGACCGCGGCGGCGTTGCTGCTCGACGGGTCGCCCGGCGCGGACGACGTACGGTCGGTGGAGACCGAGCTGTTCCGGGCCAACCCGATCGAGTCGGACGACACGTCCACGGTCCGGATCGTGACCGGCCGGGGTACGACGATCCTGATCGCAGTGACGTTGTGCGCGCCGGAGCATCTCGAGCCGTCGGTGATCGTGCACGGCTCCGAAGGGCACGCCGTACTGCGGTACGCCTCCGACACGCTGGAGCTGCCGGACGGAACCGTGACGAAGTACGCGCGGGAAGACCTCTTGGAGAACCTGCTCGCCCATCGCGCCGATCCCGCCGTCCCGCTGTACTGCCCGCTGTCCGCGACCGGTGGCTTCACCAAAGTCGTCGAGGCGGTCCGGGTGGCGGAGCCGCCGGCCGAGATCCCGGACGGGCTGGTGCGGTGGGAAGGCGAAGGACTCGAGCGCCGGCCGATCGTTCTCGACGTCGAGAAGTGGGTCGACCGGGCCTCGGACGAGCTTGCCCTGTTCAGCGAGCTCGGGGCGCCCTGGAGTATCCGACAATCACGGGAGAGTTGATGTCTCAGCACCTCGGCTGCAACCACGCCGTCGGCCGGTCGATCCAGGTCACGGCGGGAGACAGCGAGTTGTTCACCTACGTCTACCGGGCGACCGATCGGCAGCTGGAGTCGCCGCGGCCCTACCTGCACCCGATCCGGACGCTGGGCGGCGACCTGATCAGTGTGTTCCGGCCGCACGACCACGTCTGGCACAAGGGCCTGACCTGGTCACTGCCGCACTTCGGGCACGAGAACTTCTGGGGCGGGCCGACGTTCTCCAAGGAGACCGGCTACCAGCAGCTGGACAACAACGGCTCGATGGACCACGACCGGATCGACGCGCTCGACGTGTCCGACGACCTGGTCCGGTTCGCCCACCACCTGTCCTGGCGGACGCAGGCCGGCGACCACGTCGTCGACGAGGCCCGGTCGCTGACCACGCGCTTCTCCGACGACGGCTGGGTGCTGGCCTACGAGACCGCGATGACGAACGTCTCCGGCGAGACGATCCAGATCGGCAGCCCGACCACGGCCGGCCGCGAGAACGCCGGGTACGGCGGCCTGTTCTGGCGCGGACCGCGCTCCTTCACCAACGGCACTGTGCTCGCCCCGCAGGGCAAGGGCGGCGACGAGCTGCGCGGCCAGAAGGCCGCCTGGATGGGCTTCAGCGGCAAGCACGACAACAACGACCGCGCTTCGACGATCATCATCGCCGACGCCACCGACAACGTCCGCCACCCACCCCAGTGGTTCGTCCGCTCCGAAGACTTCGCCGCCGTCTGCCCCGCCCCCTTCTTCTCCGAAGAACTCCCCTTCGCCCCCGGCTCCACCCTCCGCCTCCGCTACGCCGTCCTGGTAGCCGACGGACCCTCGGACAACGATCGAGCCTCGGGGCTGGCGGCTCAAGCACAGAAGGCCCTCGCCGCGGGGTAACGAGATGCGGACCGCCACGCCATCACAATGACCACCCCGCCGGAGGGCTGAGCGCGCCGCCGGTGCTGGACCGCCAATTGTGATGGCCTGGCGGTCCACCACCACAGTCCGCCCCTCCGGCTCGCGTGCGCGCTGCGAAGGGCTGCCTAAGTCGCTTAGGGTCGGGGTATGTCGGAGCCGGTGCTGGAGATTCCGTTCGAGGATGCTTTTCAGTTCGATCCGTCGCCCACGTTCGCGGAGTTGCGGGAGCACCGGCCGGTGGCGCGGGTGCGGACGCTCGCCGGGGCCGAGGTGTGGCTGGTGACCCGGTACGACGACGTGCGGATGGTGCTCGCGGATCCGCGGTTCTCGCGGGCCGCGGTGGTGAAGCAGGGCGCACCGCGGGTCGCGCTGGCCAAGCCGATGCCGAACAGCCTGACCACGACCGACCCGCCGGAGCACACCCGGCTGCGGAAGCTGGTGTCGTCGACGTTCGCGCACCGCCGGATCGAGCGGACCCGGCCGTGGGTCGCGGAGCTGTCGGCGCAGCTCGCCGAGGACGTGGCACGGGCCGGCGACGGCGCGGACATCCGGCAGTTGGTCGCGTTGCCCCTGCCGATCCAGGTGATCTGCCAGCTGCTCGGCGTACCGTACGGGGACCGGGAGCAGTTCCGGGAGTGGACCGAGCTCGGCTACAGCATGCGGATGGCGGAGAAGGATCTCGTCGAGAACGCGATGACGAGCCTGACCGCGTACATCGAGGACCTGGTCACCAAGAAGCTGGCGAACACCGACCAGCCGGCCGAGGACCTCCTCGACGAACTCGTCCGGGCCCGCGAGGAAGGCGACCGGCTCAGTCAGGACGAGCTGATCGCGTTCGGGGTGAACCTGCTGGTGGCCGGCCACGAGACCTCGGCGAACCAGATCTCGAGCTGCGTCGCGACCCTGCTGCGCTGGCCGGAGAACTGGGCCAAGCTGGTCGCGAACCCCGACCTGGTGCCGTCGGCGATCGAGGAGCTGCTGCGGTTCAACCGCTTCAGCGAGGTCGGGCAGCTGCGCGTCGCCGTCGAGGACGTCGAGCTGCACGGCGTCCGGATCAAGGCCGGCGAAGGCGTGATGGCGGCGCTGAACTCGGCCAACCGGGACCCGCGCGCGTACGACGAGCCCGACGAGCTGCGGCTGGACCGCAAGGACAACAAGCACCTGTCGTTCGGCTTCGGACCGCACTTCTGTCTCGGCGCCCAGCTGGCGCGGATCGAGCTGCAGGAGTCACTGCTGGCCCTGGTACGGCGCTTCCCGCGGATGAGCCTGGCCAAGCCGGCCGAGGACCTCGAACGGCGCCGGGTGCTGGTCAGCGGTCTCGCCGAGCTGCCGGTGAACCTCGGCCTCAGAGGCTGAGGTCCACCGGCAGCCGATCGATCAGTTCTGCGAGGCGAACACGACCCCGTGTTCGGTCTCGTACTGCTCGATGAACCGGGCCGCCATCGGCTCGCTCGACGCGATCGCGTCGGCCAGCGTCTTCGCGGTGCGCTCACGACCGGCCGGCCAATCCGAGAGCAGCGCGTACGCACGCATCCGCTTCTTCTCCAGCGCGGTCGGCTCCGGCTGGTCCGCGGCCGGCTTGTCGTCCTCGGTCTTCTCGGCCTTCGGCACCAGGACCGGCTCCGGATCCGGGAGGACCTGCTCGACCTTGGGCGTGGTGATCAGGGCCGGCGGCTGGGTATCGGTGGTGTCCGCGAACGGCGACGGCGGCTGCGGCTTCTGCACCAGCGGCTCGGCCTTCGGCTGCGGCGCGAACGGCTTGAGCTTGCTACTCCCGGCCCCGTTCGCGGTGCTGTTCACCGTGCTGTTCACCGAGGACGCCGTCCCGTTCTGGACGACGTGCTGCCGCTCGCCCTCGTCCTCGACGACGACCGCCTCGGCGACCGATTCGTCGCTGTCGGTCTGCTCCACGATCGCCATCAACTCGCCGGTCCAGGCATCCTCGTCGCGCAGCGACACCCCGGTGCTGTCGGCCCGCCGCGGCTGCCCGCCTTCGAGCACCCAGACCGCCGCCGGCACCGGACGCTCCTCGATCTCCGGCGGTGGCGAGATCGCCTTGGTCAGCTTGTTGGTGATGACCTCGTAGTTGATCCGCTCCTCGAGCATCCCGGCCAGCCGGTCCGGGTCGTACGTCGTCTCGGCGATCTTGGCCAGCCGCTCGTCCTGGTGCTCGGACCGGATGTACTCGGCAACGGTCCCGGCGATCGCCTCGCGGCGGCTCCGGTTCCGGATCTGGTGCTGGGCCGCGCGCAGGCTCTCGTACAGGCCGTAGCCGTGCTCGATCGCCAGCGACCGGGCCAGCCAGGTGGTCTTCGGCTCGCGGACCCACTGGATCACGCCGTACACGGGCCCGGTCTCGCGCATCTGCCCGGCGCGGCGCAGCGCGTCGCGGCGGCGGGCCGAGCTGTGGATCAGCCAGAGCACGTACGCGAACGCGGACAGGCCGCCGAAGCCGAAGGCGAGGAACCGCTCCTCCGGCCGCCAGTGCCCGACCACGTTGAAGACGACCGCCACCAGCGCCGCGAAGAACGACATCGCGCGGTAGGCGTAGGCCTGCTCACCCTTGCGCCGGCGCAGGTCGGCCAGAGCCGCGGTGGCGACACCACCGAGCTCGAGCACGGCCACCGCGGGCGTGACGAGGATGATCTTCAGGAACGTCGAGAAGCCGGTCTCCGGCCAGGGGATGTGGGTGACGCCGGCCCAGACCTGACCGACAAGGGCGGCCGCGGCCGCCGTGGCGTAGAAGGCATAGGCGACCTTGTCCGCACCGGTAAGAGGTACGTTCGCCAGTTCGCCAGTACTGGTGTTGCTGGTGTTCTCCTGCAAGACGTGGTCTCCTGACCGGGTTTGGGCTCTCCGGCAGTTCGTCGGTCGGTGGTACGGCAGCCTCCCCCAAAGGGCGCTGCAAGAGGCTACCGGTTTCCGGCCCCGAAAGGGGAGGCGAATCCGGAAACGTAACGAACCTCCCCACTCCACCCGCACTTCACACCTCCGAGTTTTACCTCGTCTTTGTACTCGCCACCCTCCGCTCCCTCACCGACCCCACCACCCTGCCCCCGTACCTAAGCAACCGGTACGGCGGTCACCGCTCGGACGAATCCGTTGAGAGACAGGGGCTTCGACGCATCTTGTCGGGCTGCTCTACCGGAAGTTCGGCGTACTGGTTGCCCGGTTCCACGAAATGGCGGATTCCTATGTGTCCGCATTCCCCGGCGGGCGCCCGACGTGTCACACCAGCTCGACGAACTCGGGCCGCACCTTGCGCCCGCGGAGGAAATCCTGCTCCGAGCCCTGACCGATGCTGTACGGAACAACCTCGCGCAGTACGGTCTCGCCTCCGGCATCCGACGACGAGGCCGCCAATACTTCTCTGACGCGTCAGGAAGATTGCCAGGAAGCCCACAGGATTCGTCCAGGGAGTGCCAGGCTTGGGGGCTCACGCTGGGGGTATGAGGCCGAAGTCGCTGACCGCGCGGGTGACCGCTGCTGTCGTGTTGTTGATGGCAACGGTCAGTGTGTTGATCGGCGTCCTGACGACCGCCGCGATCAGCTCGTACCTGACCCGGCAGCTGGACGAGAAGGTGGCCGCGTCGCACAGCCGGGCGATCGGGGTGCTGAACAACAACGGCGGGCCCAAGCCGCCGCTGGACGGCGGCGGCCCACATCAGGACGCGGGCACGATCACCCTCTACCGGACCGGCCCATCCTCGACCGGCAACGTCATCACCGCGGACGGCGACTCGGCCGGCCTCTCCACACAAGCGATCGACACGCTCTCGTCCGTACCGGTCAACGCGGCGAACGAGACCGTCGACGTACCCGGGCTCGGCCAGTACCGCGTCCACGCCTCACTCATCGACGGCACGACAGTCATCACCGGCCTCTCCACCCAGGACATACACAACACGGTGAACAGCCTGATCGGATGGGAGGCGCTGTTCGGCGGCATCGGCGTGATCACCGCGGGAGGTGTCGCGATCATCGTCGTACGGCGTCAACTACGGCCGCTGCGTCGGGTCGCGCAGACCGCCCGTGAGGTGGCCGGCCTGCCGTTGGCCACGGGCGAGATCGGCGTGACTGCTCGCGTCCCGGACGCGCTCACCGACGAGCGGACCGAGGTCGGTCAGGTCGCGGTCGCGCTGAACACGTTGCTCGGCCACATGGAGGGCGCGTTGGATGCCCGGCACCGCAGCGAGCAGCAGGTGCGGCAGTTCGTCGCCGACGCCTCGCATGAGTTGCGTACGCCGCTCACCACGATTCACGGCTACGCCCAGCTCAGCCTTCGCAGTCCCGAGCATCTCCCGCTCGCCATGGGCAAGGTGATGGTGGAAGCCACCCGGATGGCAGCCCTGGTCGAGGACCTGTTGCTGCTGGCCCGACTGGACGCCGGCCGGCCGCTCGACCTCAGACCGGTCGACCTCAGCCGCCTCGCCCTGGATTCGGTGACCGACGCACGCATCGTCAGCCCCGACCACCACTGGTCGCTGAACCTGCCGCCGGAACCCATCGTCGTCACGGCCGACGAGCAGCGGCTGCACCAGGTCGTCACCAACCTGCTCAGCAACGCGCGCCGGCACACGCCGGCGGGGACTACTGTGACCGTCGGTCTGCGGACGGACGACGAGCGGCACTCCGCCGTACTCACCATCCACGACAACGGCCCCGGCATTCCGGCCGACCTGCAACCCAACGTCTTCAAGCGATTCACCCGAGCCGACACCTCCCGCACCCGCGACTCCGGCGGCTCCGGCCTGGGCCTCTCCCTCGCCCAGTCCATCACCGAAGCCCACGGCGGCGCGATCGCCGTCACCTCCCACCCGGGCAACACCTGCTTCACCCTGGCGTTGCCGCGGTGACGGACCGCCAGGCCATCACAATTGCCGGTCCAGCACCGGCGGCACGCTCAGATCGACGGACTGGTGGTCGTTGCGATGGCGTGGCGGTTCGCACCTCACCGAGCGCCGAGGTGGTGTCGCGCGGCGTGGCGGCGGTGACTCTGCGGGAGTGTCGTCTTCGGTCGGTGGACCGTCGAGTCGCCCGAGCTCAGTGCGGCGGCGGAGTCTGCTCAGGCCGGGCTGATCGGCCTGGTCGAAGCCGCGCAGGCTGATGGTGTGCTCCCGGCGGGCGATCCGGTCCGCCTCGCCACACTGGTGCGTTCAGTCGCCCACGGTGCCGCCGACTTGGCGGCCACGGGTCATCTCTCCGAAACCGGCAAGCGCCATGCGAGCCCACAGCAACTGGTCGACGATCTCCTCGTCTACCGCAAGCGGCGTCCTGATCAGAGCTGCGTGTTCGGATTGCCGACACCACGCAGGAGGGTGTCGACGATCTGGGTCGCGAGTGCGTCGGTGTCGGCTTCGGCGCCGCGGCTGCTCAGGTCCTGGCAGACCTCGTGGAGGAGGGCGTAGTAGACCCGGCGCGCCCAGACCGGGTCCACGTCGGCGCGGAGTGCTCCGGTCTGTTGGAGCCGGGCGAACAGTTGGTCGCAGCGCTGCACGACGCCGGCCTGGATCCGGTCCGCTTCGTTGCCTGGAGCAAGGGCCGCGTTCATCGCGAAGCCCCAGGACAGCTTGACGCGCAGCACGTTGGCGGTTGCCTGGTAGAGCGCGACGAGGGGCGGTGTGGTTTCTGGGCGGGCCTGCTCGACCGCGTCCGCGAGTTGCTGGGACGCCCAGGTCGCCATCGCGGTGATCAGCGCTTCCCGGGTGGCGAACCGCCGGTGCACGGTGGTGCGGGCAACGCCGGCCGCGGCCGCGATCTCCTCCATGGTGGCGTTCGGCTTCCGGTTCAGGGTCCGCTCGGCCGCCTCCAGGACCGTCCGCACGGTGCGCTCGGCGTCCGCACGCAGTGGACGAATCACGACCTCGTTCATGGGCTCAAGTCTACCTGTCAGACGCGACTATTCGACTACTTGCATCATCTATGTTGCAAGTAGTACGTTTTCAGGGTCAAGCAAGATGCTATTGAGGAGTCCTGATGGACCTGCAGCTGAAGCACAAGACAGCCCTGGTCACCGGAGCCAGCCGCGGCATCGGGCTGGCCGTGGTGGAGGGACTCGTGGCCGAAGGGGTGCGGGTGGTCGCGGTCGCCCGGACCGCCACCCCGGAGCTCCGGGCCACCGGCGCGTACGTCGTGCCGGCCGATCTCGCCGTACCGGAAGGACCGGAGCGCGCGGTCGCCGCGGCGCTGGCGGAGGTCGGTGAGCTGGACCTGCTGGTGAACAACGTCGGTGGTGGCGACGGTGAGGCGGCCGGTGGATTCCTGGAGTTCGGGGACGAGGCGTGGCGCCAGTTCTTCGAGCTCAACTACTTCGCCGCCGTGCGGACGACGCGGGCAGCGCTGCCGAGCCTGGTTCGCCAGCGCGGCGCGATCGTCAATGTCTCGTCGAACGGCGCGCGGATCCCGTCCGCCGGACCGGTTCCGTACACGACCGCCAAGGCGGCGCTGACCGCGTTGGGCAAGGCGCTCGCCGAGGAGTTCGGTCCGCAAGGTGTGCGGGTGAACACGGTCTCGCCGGGTCCGGTTCGGACGGCGCTGTGGGTCGGCCCCGACCAGTACGGCGGTCAGCTCGCGAAGAAACTCGGAGTGTCGCAGGACGACCTGATCGCCGGACTGCCGGAGCAGACCGGGATGCTGACCGGCCGACTGATCGAGCCCGCCGAAGTCGCCACGCTGGTGGTGCAGCTGTGCTCGCCGCTGACCGCGAGCATCGTGGGCGCCGACTACCTGATCGACGGCGGGATCATCAAGACCGCGTGAACGTCCTCCGGTAGGCCGTCGGGGTGGTCGCGAACGCCTTCGTGAAGTGCTGGCGCAGCAACAGCGGGGTGGTGAATCCGGCCTCGGTCGCGATCTGGCCGACCGGGAGCGTGGTGGTCTCGAGCAGCTCTTGGGCCCGGGCGAGCCGTTGCCGGATCAGCCACTGCAGCGGGGTCGTGCCGGTCTGGGCGCGGAACTGCCTGGACAGCGTGCGCGGGCTCATCGCGGCGTGCGCGGCGATGGTGGTGAGGGTGAGCGGCTCGGCCAGGTGGTCGCGCATCCACCGCATCACCGGCTCGAGCGAATCGTTGCCTGAGACAACGGGCATGGTGACGAACTGCGCCTGCCCGCCGTCCCGGTGCGGCGCCATCACCAGCCGCCGCGCGACCTCCGCGGCGACGGCCGAGCCGTGGTCGCGCCGGACCAGATGCAGGCAGAGGTCCAGCCCCGCTGTGACCCCCGCAGAGGTCAGTACGTCGCCCTCGTCGAGATACAGCGCGTCGACCACGACCTCGACCTGCGGGTAGCGGCGGGCGAGCTCGTCCGCCCAGGACCAGTGCGTCGTTGCCCGTCGCCCGTCGAGCACGCCGGCGGCCGCGAGCGCGAACGCGCCCGTGCAGATCGACGCGATCCGCACTCCGCGCCGATGCGCCTCCCGGATCAGTTCCACCACCTCGTCGGACGGGTCGAAGGCGGCGGGCACGATGAGGGTGTCGGCCAGCAGTGCCGCGGACAACGGGTACGGCGCCTCGGCCTTGAGGATCGGGCGGTCGTGGGCCATCAGCGTCGTAC
The DNA here is from genome assembly GCF_053592935.1 of Kribbella sp. NPDC002412. Lineage (NCBI taxonomy): Bacteria > Bacillati > Actinomycetota > Actinomycetes > Propionibacteriales > Kribbellaceae > Kribbella > Kribbella sp. NPDC002412. The sequence continues at coordinate 74,935 of NZ_JBSFBL010000004.1, read as the reverse complement.
CGGGTGCGCCGCAGACGCGGACGTCGTACAAGCCCTCGGCGGTCGCGAAGACCTGGCAGGCGCCGGCCAGTTCGAGTCCGATCGCGCCTTCGGCGGCGAGGACGGCCACGGTCATCATGGCGCGAATCTAGCTGATGATGTCTTTCCAGCCACTCTCATTCGTGGACCAGCCGACCGCAGGGTGAGGGGTATGCGGATCGATGTGCTGATGTTCGAAGGTGTGGCCGAGGTCGACGCGCTGGCGACGTACGCGGTGTTCGCCAACGCCAAACGGCGCGGCCTGGCGGTGGATCCCCGGCTGGTGACCGCCGACGGGGTGACCGAGGTGACCGGTTGCTACGGAACGACGTTCGCGGGGCTGGAGCCGTGGTCGCCGGCCACCGCGCGGGTGCTGGCGGTGTCCGGCGGCTGGATCCTGGAGGAGATCGAGCGAGGGGTGATCCCGAAGCAACTCGCGGACGCGAAGCGGGCCGGAGGCAACGACCTGGTGCTGGCCGGGATCGACTCGGGATCTCTCCTGCTCGGCGCGGCAGGCCTGATCGACGGCCGGCCCGCGACCACCCACCGCGCCGACTACGAACGGCTGAGCCAGTGGGCCGAGGTCGTCGACGCCCGGATCGTCGACGACGGCGACCTGGTCACCTGCGGCTCCGGCTGGTTCGCCGGAGTCGACCTGGCCTGCTGGCTGCTCGAACGCGAACTGAACGCCAACCCCGAGGTCGTAGCCCTCGAACAATGGATCGGCCGCGACCGCCAGGGCACCGTCTGGATGAGGTAGGTGCGGACCGCCAGGCCATCACAATCGCAGCTGCAGTGCGTTGGCCGGCGGCGGTGCTGCCGGGAGCGGTGATTGTGATGGCCTGGGCGTCCGGCCTCGCCTACTTCGTGCCGAAGGTGTACGTCGTGGTGGAGGTGTAGGTCTCGCCGGGGCGGAGGACGGTGGACGGGAAGTTGGGGTGGTTGGGGGAGTCCGGGAAGTGCTGCGTCTCGAACGCGAAGGCGTCGCCCTGGCGGTAGGACTTGTTGCCGATGCCCTGGAAGGTGCCGTCCAGGAAGTTGCCGCTGTAGAACTGCGCACCCGGCTCGGTGGTGTGGACGGTGACGGTCCGGCCCTCCTCGGGCTCCCAGAAGCGGGCCGCGAAGCGCAGGCCGTCCTTGCCGGGCTCGGCGCCGAGGACGAAGTTGTGGTCGTACCCGCGCCCGATCACCAGCTGCGGGTGGTCGTCGCGGATCCGCTTGCCGATCGCGGTCGGCTTGCTGAAGTCGAACGGCGTGCCGGCCGTCGGCGCGATCTCGCCGGTCGGGATCAGCCCGGCGTCGACCGGGGTGTACGACGGCGCGTCCAGCTCCAGCACGTGGCCGTCGATCGAGCCGCTGCCCTCACCGGCCAGGTTGAAGTACACGTGGTTGGTCAGGTTCACCACGGTCGGCTTGCCCGCGACGGTCGCGTGGTAGCCGATCCGCAGCGTGTCGCGGCGGTCGAGCGTGTAGGTCACGGTCGTGGTGAGCTCACCCGGGAAGCCCATCTCGCCGTCCGGGCTGACGTAGCTGAACGCGACCCCGACGGCCTTGTCGCTGCGGACGACCTTGGCCTTCCACACCTTCTTGTCGAAGCCGATGGTGCCGCCGTGCAACGCGTTCTCGCCGTTGTTGACCGGGATCTGGTACGTCGTCCCGTCGAGGGTGAACCGGCCCTTCGCGATCCGGTTGCCGTACCGGCCGATGGTGGAGCCGAAGTACGGGCTGAGCGTCGCGTAGTCCGGCAGGTTGTCGAAGCCGAGGCTGATGTTCTCGGTGCGGCCGCGCCGGTTCGGGGTCTCGACCCGCTGGATGGTGGCGCCCCAGGTCAGCATCGAGATGGTGACCCGGCCGTTGGTGAACGTGTAGACGTCGACCTGCTGCCCGTCCGGGGTGGTGCCGAACGGGTCCTTGCGGATCTCGAACCTGCCGTGGTGTTCGCCCATGGCGGTCAACCTATCCGTCGTACCAGCGGCCGAACTGGCCTGGGCCACCCCACTGAGACCGCCCGCGGCAGCCGCGCCCAGGCCGATGGCCCCGGCTGTCCGCAGGACCTGGCGGCGAGGTAACTGGTCAGACATCGCAATCCCCTCACTGAGTCGTCGAGTGTCGGCGAGAGCGTTCTCACAGGGCCGACCCGGGCACGATAAGCACGAGTGTCCAGTGTTTGGAACAGTTCGTAACGGTTTGAATTCGTCCGATGACTGCACGAGGCTGGAGAGGTTCCGCGGGCCTTGACCGGATCCGTCCGGCGGCGGGCCCGATCGGGTCTTCAGCGGTACGGCGCCCGGCCGCCAGGATGATCGTCATGAGCCGAACCGCACTGATCGTGATCGACGTCCAGGAATCCTTCCGGGTCCGCCCGAACTGGCAGGCCGTGAACCACCCCGACATCGCCGACCGGGTCGGCCGGCTGGTCCGCGCGGCCCGGGACAAGGGCGACCTGGTGGTCTGGGTGCTGCACTCCGAGCCGGGCACCGGCGGCGCCTTCGACCCGGCCAACGGCCACGTCCGGCTGATCGAGGGTCTCGAGCCGGCCGACGGCGAGCCGATGATCACCAAGACGTCGCACAACGCCTTCAGCACAACGAATCTGCAGCAGCAGCTGACCCAGCACGGCGTCACGGAGTTGGTGATCAGCGGCATCCGCACCGAGCAGTGCTGCGAGACGACCGCGCGGGTCGCGTCCGACTTCGGGTACGACGTCGTGTTCGTCACCGAGGCGACCGCGACCACCCCGCTGCCGCACTGGACGATGCCGGCCGACGCGACCCTCGAGGAGGTCCTGGCCGACCCGCGGACCCTCAGCCCCGAGGTCGTCACCGAGCGGACCGAGTACGCGCTGGCCGGCCGGTTCGCCACCATTCGGACGCTCGACGACCTCACCGCCGTACCCGTGCCATCCTGACCAGATGAGCCCCACCCACGTGGCCTTCCTGCTGGTGCCGAAGCTGCACCTGCTGGATCTGGCCGGGCCGGCGCAGGTCTTCTCGACCGCGAACGACCTCGGCTACGGCTACCGGCTGAGCTACGTGGCGGAGACCGACGAGATCATCACCGCGCAGGGTGTCCCGGTGAAGGCCCGGCTGGACTGGCCCGACCTGGGGCCTGGCGACCTGATCGTCGTCCCGGGATGGCGGTCGCCGCGGTTGTCGCCGGTGCCGCCGATCGGGCCGGAGACCAGGCAGCGGTTGCGCAGTCATCACGCCGGCGGCGGCTCGGTGGCGAGTGTGTGCTCGGGAGCCGATGCGCTGGGAGCGGCCGGGCTGCTCGACGGGCGGCGGTACACCACGCATCACGACCTGACCGACGAGCTGGCGGCCCGGTACCCGCGGGCGACGATCGTGCGGGACGTCCTGTACGTCGTGGACGACCGTGTGATCACCTCGGCGGGGATCGCGAGTGGCATCGACTTGGCACTGCACCTGGTCGCGGGCCAGCACGGCGCCGAGGCGGCCGCCCGGGTGGCCCGCGAGATGGTCGTCTACGCGCGGCGGAACGGCGACGAGCTGCAGGAGAGCGCGATGCTGCGGCATCGCGGTCACCTCAGCGATCTCGCCCACCGGGTGCAGGACGTCATCGACGCCCGGTACGCCGACCGGCTGCTGCTGACCGAGCTCGCCCGGCAGGTCGGGGTCAGCGAGCGGACCCTGACCCGGATCTTCACCGCCGCGACCGGCCTGACCCCCTTGCGCTACCAGCAGCTGCTGCGGCTGGAGCGCGCCGAGCACCTGATCGGCCACGGCGCGACGGTCGAGGCCGCCGCCCGCGCGGTCGGCTTCGAGGACGCCCGGATGCTGCGCCGGCTCCGCTCCCGTACCGCCGAACCGGTCGCAGGGTAGGCCTACCTCCACCACCGGCGGGGGCTCAGGACTCCTGAGTTCCGCCCGCGTTCCGGACAGGCTCGTCCTGACCGGTACAAGGAAGAGGTGGGGCAAGGTGAGCAGGGGTTCTGTGACTGTGCGCGTCGCGCGCTGGAGTGCTACCCATCCATGGCGGGCGATCGGCCTCTGGCTGCTGCTCGTCGTCGTCGCGGTCGGGATGTCGGTGGTCATCCCGAAGCAGCAGGCGGAAGACAAGGACACCTGGGTCGGCCAGTCCGGCCAGGCCGCGGAACTGATCGAGAAGGCCAACCTGGGCGACCGCCCGACCGAGACCGTCCTGCTGACCGATCCGGACGGCCTGCTGGACAAGGCAGCAGCGAGTACGGCGATCGCCCAGCTGCAGCAGAAGCTCGGAGCACTCGAGTCGGTGCAGGCCGTCGGCCAGCCGGTGTGGTCCCAGAACGGCAAGGCCGCGCTGCTGCCGATGGAGCTCAAAGGGACGGACGACGATGCCGCGGACAACATCGAGAAGATCGTCGCCACCACCGCCGAGGTGCAGCAGGCGAACCCGGACCTGACCATCGCGCAGGCCGGCAGCGCGTCGGTCGACGCCGGGATCTGGAAGCAGGTCGGCTCCGACCTGGTGAAGGCGGAGAAGCTCAGCCTGCCGATCACCTTCGTGCTGATGCTGCTGGCCTTCGGCGCCCTGATCGCGGCCGGGATCCCGGTGCTGCTGGCGTTCTCGGCCGTCGGCGCCGCCCTCGGCTTCTACGCGCCACTGTCCTACCTGTTCCCGGACGGCGGCTCGGTGGCGAACGTCGTGATGCTGATCGGTATGGCGGTCGGCGTCGACTACTCGCTGTTCTACCTCAAGCGGGAGCGTGAGGAGCGTCGCAAGGGGCACAACACCCTGGACGCGGTCGAGATCGCCGCGGCGACCTCCGGGCACTCGGTGGTCGTCTCCGGCTTCGCCGTGATCGTCTCGATGGCCGGTCTGTACGTCGCCCAGGACGCCACCTTCGCGTCGATGGCAACGGCAACGATCGTGGTCGTCGCGGTTGCGGTGCTCGGCTCGCTGACCGTCCTGCCGGCGCTGCTCGCGAAGCTGGGGCACCGGGTCGACCGGCCGCGTGTTCCGCTGCTGTGGCGGCTCAACCGGCGCATCGGGCCGGGTGGCATCAGCCGCCGCGTCCTGGCGCCCGTACTGCGTCATCCGCGCGCCGCGCTGTCGCTGTCCGCGGTCGCTGTGGTGGCCCTCGCCGTACCGGCGCTGGGGATGAAGACCGAGCCGGCGGACCTGAACACGCTGCCGCAGAGCATCCCCGAGGTGCGCACGCTGAAGGATCTGCAGGCCAACTTCCCGTCCCAGGGCGGTCTGTCGTACGACGTCGTCGCGCAAGGCGGAGGTGCCGTCACGGCGTTGGCCGGGCTGCAGCAGTCCGCCGTACAGAGTGGAAACTTCGTCGTGGCGCCGGGGGAGGCGATCCGGCAGGGTGACGGGACCGCCGTCCTGACCTTGGTGTCGGTGTTGCCGGAGAGCAGTGAGAACGCCTCCACCGCGCTCGGTCAGCTGCGCAACGAGCTGGCGCCGGCCGCGCTGGGGTCGGTGACCTGGGCGGTCGGCGGGGAGTCGGCGGAGTCCGTTGACTACGGCAACAACCAGCGGGACAAGCTGCCGTACGTGATCGCGTTCGTGCTGGCGCTGACGCTGGTGATGATGGCGGTGACCTTCCGCAGCGTTGCGATCGCGGTGGTGACGACGTTGCTGAACCTGGCCTCGGTCGCCGCGTGCTTCGGCGTCCTGGCGCTGGTGTTCCAGCACACCTGGGCCGAAGGGTTGCTCGGGTTCACCTCGGCCGGGTTCGTGGTCTCGTGGATCCCGCTGTTCCTGTTCGTGATCCTGGTCGGGCTGTCGATGGACTACCACGTGTTCGTGCTCGGCCGGATCCGGGAAGGCGTCGCGGCGGGGTTGACGCCGCGGGAGGCCGTCCGCAAGGGCATCACCGAGTCGGCGGGCGTGGTGACGAGCGCGGCGGCGGTGATGATCTCGGTGTTCGCGGTCTTCGCCACCCTCGGCATGCTCGAGATGAAGCAGATGGGGGTCGGCCTGGCCGTCGCCGTGCTGATCGACGCCACCTTGGTCCGGATCGTGATGCTGCCGTCGAGCATGGTCCTGCTCGGCCGCAAGGCCTGGTGGCCGAACAAGCTCGCGGCGGCTGCCACCCCGGCGGCCCGGGAGCGTGAGCTCGCGTCGGTCTAGACCGAAGTCCAACCTTTTCGCCCGGCCCTGCGTCTACCAGGTGCCGGGGGGAAGAGCCGCGGGGGATGTGACGGCCGGGATGGGAGAGGGGCCCGTCCCGGCCGTCACTCGGCTAGTTCGTGAAGGCGGTCGTCAGCTTGCCGACGGCCGCGTTCAGGTGCCCGGTCAGGAGCAGGTGCTCGGCGTCCGACGTCAGCTTGGACGCCGGCTCGTCGATGGCCTGCCCGATCCGGTTCTGCGCGATCCAGCGCGCCGCGCTCACCACCGCGTCACCTTCGGCGTAGGAGTCGGCCTTGGTTCGCTCCAGGTACTTCGCCGACTGCGCCAGAGCCGCCAGCGCAATGGTCGCCTGCGGTCCTGACCAGTCCTTGACCTGGAGCGCGACACCGGCAGCGACACCCGCAGCCAGGGCGTACGGGTCGTGCTTCCGCAGCAGGACGTTGCGGGCCTCGGTCAGCTTCTGCCGGGCCGTCGCCTGCGTGGTCAGACCCCAGCCGTAGGGGTACTGCGGGTCGTACGACGCGTCTCCGACGTTCAACGGCTGCTGGTCTTCCGCCCGCGGCCAGCTGACCGGGAGACGACCGGTGAAGGGCCGCTTGCCGAACAGCACGTCCGCGACACCCGCGCCCTCGGTGCCGGGCAGCCAGGACGCGACCAGGGCGTCGATGGTGCCCAGCTGATCCGCGATCACCTGCGGCCGGCCGGACACGATCAGCACGACGCACTTCATCGCACCGCAGACCTTGTCCACCGCGGTCTTGTCCGCGGCCGACAGCAGCAGGTCGTGCCCGTTGCCCACGTCACCGATTCCCTCGGCGTACGGGCGTTCGCCGACCACGACCACGCCGACGTCGTGACCCTCCAGCGGCGCCGACGCGTCCGCGCTGAAGGTCGCGGTCGGGGCCACCTGCTTGATCCCGTCCAGGATCGTCGTGCCGGTGGTCGTCGCACCGGAGCCGCCCTGCCAGCTGATGCTCCAGCCGCCCATCTGGTTGCCGAGGTCGTTGGCGTTGCTGCCGGCGACGTACACCTTGTTCGTCGCGGCCAGGGGCAGCAGGTTGCCGTCGTTCTTCAGCAGCACCTGGGACTTGGCCGCGGCCTCGCGACCGACCGCCCGGTGCGCCGCCGACCCGATGTCGGCGATCCGGGAGGTGTCGGCGTACGGCTTCTCGAACAGGCCGAGCTTGAACTTCTCGGTCAGGATCCGCCGGACCGCGTCGTCGAGCCGGGTCATCGGGATCCGGCCGGCGGTGACCTCGTCGGTCAGGCCCTGGGTGAAGCCCTGGTAGTTCGTCGGCACCATGATCATGTCGAGGCCGGCATTGACCGACGTCCGGATGTCGCTCGGGTAGTCGCCCGGCAGCTGGTCGATCGCCTGCCAGTCGCTGATCACGAACCCGCCGAAGCCCATCCGGTCCTTCAGCACGCCGTTGATCAGCTCGCCGTTGCCGTGCATCTTCACCGGCGCCTGGCCGTCGACCGCGACACTCGAGTACGACGGCATCACGGTGCCGACGCCGAGATCGACAGAGGTCTGGAACGGCGCGAGGTGCAAGGTCTCCAACTGCTGCCGGGTGACCTCGGTGACGCCCTGGTCGATCTTGTACGACCCGGTCGTCGACGAGCCGTATGTCGTGCCGCCGTCGCCGACGAAGTGCTTTGCGGTCGCCAGCACCCGGTTGTTCTGCTTGAGCTGGCTGCCGTCGGCCTTGCCCTGCAGACCGGTGATCACGGTCGCCATCGATTGCACGAGCGCCGGGTCCTCGCCGTACCCCTCGTAGGTGCGGCCCCAGCGGTCGTCGCGGACGACGCACACGCACGGCGCGAAGTCCCACGGGATGCCGGTGGCGCGGACCTCGGTCGCGGTCACCTCACCGGTACGGCGGGCCAGGTCCGGATCCCGGGTCGCGCCGATCCCGAGGTTGTGCGGCAGGATCGTCGCGCCGACCACGTTGTTGTGCCCGTGGACCGCGTCGACGCCGTAGATCAACGGGATCTGCAGCCGGGTCGCCTGCGCGTTCAGCTGGAAGTTGTCGATCATCGCGGCCCAGGCGGCCGGGGTGTTCGGGGTCGGCACCGAGCCGCCGCCGGACAGCAGCGAGCCGAGGGCGTACGTCGCGATGTCGGTGCGGGACCGGAGCGCGTTGCGCTCGGCCTGGGTCATCTGGCCGACCTTCTCGGCCAGGTTCATCCGGGCGAGCAGGTCCGCGACGCGCTTCTTGATCGGGAGCTTGCTGTTCAGGTACGGCAGGTCGTGGGCGTTGATCACCACGGTCGGCTGGGCCGACGGCGGCTTCGCGCCGGTGACCGTGAGCTCGAGCGGAATCGTCTCGGCGACCTCAGCGGTGCGGTCCTTCTTCGTGGTGACGGAGACGGTCTGCGATGCGCCGGACGCCGTACCTGCCGGGAAGGTGATGGTGCCGGTCGTCGGCGTGTAGTCGTCGGAGCCCGCGCTGCCGGCGCCGGTCTGGTAGGCGACGGTGACCGGCTCCTCGAGCGGCGTGCTGCCGGTGGTCCCGACGGAGATCCTGACCTGGGCGGTGCCGCCCTCCTTGACCGGGTACACCCCGGCGTCGGTGACGACGCTCGCCTTGAGCGCCGGGTCGGCCTTGCCGAACACCTCGACCTGGTCGATCGCGAACTCACCCGGCGACCCGGCCGGCATGGTGAACGCGTAACCCCACATGTGGGTCAGGTTCAGGATCTGGTCGATCCCGCCGACCGGCTGGTAGTCGCCGCGGTAGACCAGGTCGCTGAACGGGATCTCGACCAGGTGCCAGCCCTGCCAGTCGTCGGTGAAGCTGGTGTTCCACAGCTCGGAGGCCTCGGCGTTGGCGCCGCCGTCCTTGATCTCGAAGAAGATCCGCTTGCCGGAGCCGGGCGGCAACGGCGCGGTGTTCTGCCCGTACCACCAGAACCGGATGCCCTTGTGCGCCGACCAGTCACCCGGGTTCTGGTCGAACGTCACGTCGTGGCTGAACCCACCCCAGCCACTGATGTTGTAGGTCCCGTGCAGCACCTTCTCGCCACTCGGAGCGTCCGCCCGCGCCTGCAGCTCCATCGTCGGCGGGTCGTCCCCGTCACTACCCCACCCGAAGATCCCCGGATTGGGCGGCGACGCGAACGGCTCACCCCCTTCGAACGCCGCCAGCACGATCGGCGCCGGATCATCCGCCGCCGCGGGCGCGGCCGACAGGATTCCGGCGATCAGCGCGGTCGCCGCGACGAGCGCCGTCCGGCGTTGCGGACGGCGAAGAACTGGCCACCTGGGCATGGGCGACTCCTAGGCTCGGGCGCGGGCCGCGCCCGCGTCTCGGGCCCGACTCTCAGCCCTCCCCAGCCGCCGGTCAATACCCCGCCGGTTCCGAAACTAGAGCGCTCTCACGGCGACGGGATTCAGAAGCTGGAGTGGTCTGATTGAGTGCAAATTCAGTAGCTGTGGTGATGGACCCTGGCGGGGGTGGTTGGAAAGGATGGTGGCATGACACGTTTCGGCATTTTTGTTCCGCAGGGCTGGAAGATGGATCTGGCGCAGATCGCCGATCCGATCGAGCAGTGGGAGGCGATGACAGCGGTCGCCAAGCGGGCCGACGCGCAGTCGTGGGACTCGATCTGGCTGTTCGACCACTTCCACACGGTGCCGGAGCCGAGTGACAACACCACCTTCGAGTGCTGGTCCGCGACGGCGGCGCTGGCCCGGGACACCCAGCGGGTGAACATCGGCCAGATGGTCGGCTGCAACGGGTACCGCAACCCCGCGCTCTACGCGAAGATCGCCTCCACCGTCGACGTGGCCAGCCACGGCCGGCTGTACGCCGGGATCGGCGCCGGCTGGTACGAGCACGAGTGGAAGGCCTACGGCTACGAGTGGACCGACACCAAGCCGCGGATGGCCGCCTTCCGGGAGGCGACCGAGATCATCTACAAGATGTGGACCGAGGACAAGCCGGTCTACAACGGCAAGTACTACTCGATCGACGCGCCGATCAACGAGCCGAAGGGTGTCCGCAAGCCGCACCCGAGCTTCTGGATCGGCGGCGGCGGTCCGCAGGTCACGCTGAAGCTGGTCGCGCAGTACGGCGACGCCGCGAACATCGGCGGCGGCAACCCGGACGTGATCAAGGAGAAGTGCGACATCCTGCGGCAGCACTGCGAGAAGGTCGGCCGCAACTACGACGACATCATCAAGTCGACCAACTTCAACGTGTTCCCGATCGACAAGGGTGACGACCCGCAGAAGGCGACCGAGAAGGCGCTCGGCCCGATGAACCGGGAGAAGTTCGACCGGGACAACTTCATCGCCACCGAGGACGAGATCGCCGACAAGGTCGAGGCCGCCCTGGAGGCCGGCGCCGACTACGTCAACTTCTACGTCCCGGGTGTCGCGTACGACGTGGACCTCGTCGACCGCGTGGAGCAGGTGGCCAAGCGGTACTCGTGATGGCTGGTACCGGTCATGGCGGATGTCCGTCACCAGGACCGGTGGACCGGGGCTTAGGGCAACTGTAAGGCTCCCGAGGATGGCCTCGCGTGGGTCGGGGCATCGGGAGGTATCCCCCTGTGACTACCCGATCGTCACGGCTCGCGAAGAGCCTGCTCGCGACGGTGGTCGCCAGCGCCCTGCTGCTGGCGACCACCTCCGCACAAGCCGCCGACATCCCCGCTGCGACCGCTGATCGCCCGACCCCGGGTGCGAGCACTCAGCGGATCACCCTGATCACCGGCGACGTCGCCGAGCTGATCACCAGCTCGAACGGCCAGGTCTCCGCCCGGCTGACCAGCGACGAGCCGTACTACTTCGGCACCTTCGACGGCGATCTCAGCCTGGTCCCGGCCGAGGCGTACCCGCTGCTCACCGAAGGCCGCCTCGACCAGCGGCTCTTCAACCTGACCGACCTCGTCGCCCAGGGGTACGACGACGCGAGCAGCGACCGCCTGCCCCTCCTCCTCGCCGCTCCGAAGACCCTGCGCAGCACCCCGAGCGCGCCACAGGCCGCGACCGTCCGCCGTACCCTCCCCAGCGTCGGCAGCACCGCGGTCAGCGTGCAGAAGTCGGACGCCAAGACCTTCTGGGACGGGATCAGCGGACCGACCACCTTCAAGACCGGCCAGGTCAGCAAGATCTGGCTCGACGGCCGCACCCACGCCACCCTCGACCAGTCCACGAAACAGATCGGTGCCCCGACCGCGTGGCAGGCCGGGTACGACGGCCGCGGCGTCAAGGTCGCCGTCCTCGACACCGGATACGACGCCGGCCACCCCGACCTCGCCAAGCAGGTGGTGGCGTCGGAGAGCTTCGTCCCGGACCAGCCGGTCCAGGACCTGCACGGCCACGGCACCCACACCGCGTCGATCGTCGCCGGCCTCGGTACGGCGTCCGACGGCAAGCGCAAGGGTGTCGCGCCCGGCGCGGACCTGCTGATCGGCAAGGTGCTCGACAACAGCGGCAGCGGCCTGGACTCCGAGGCGATCGCCGGGATGGAGTGGGCCGTCCAGCAGGGCGCGAAGGTGGTCAGCATGAGCCTCGGCGGCTGGCCGACCGACGGCTCCGACCCGATGAGCCAGGCCGTCGACCAGCTCTCCCAGTCCAGCGGCGCGCTGTTCGTGATCGCGGCCGGCAACGCCGGCGCGGAGGAAGCCGTTGCGTCTCCGGGCACGGCGGCCGAGGCGCTCACCGTCGGCGCGATCGACCGCGACGACGAACTGGCGTACTTCTCCAGCCGCGGCCCGCGGCTCGGTGACGGTGCCCTGAAGCCCGAGGTGACCGCGCCCGGTGTCGAGATCGCGGCCGCCCGCGCGGCCGGGACCGAGCAGGGCCACGTGCTGAGCGAGTACTACACCGCGATGAGCGGCACCTCGATGGCGACTCCGCACGTCGCCGGCGCGGCCGCGATCCTGGCCCAGCGTCACCCGGACTGGACCGGGCAGCAACTCAAGGCTGCCCTTGCCGCGACCGCTGTCCCGTCGGCCGCGGCGAGGGCCGATCAGCAGGGTCTCGGCCGGATCGACATCCCGAAGGCCCTCGACCCGAAGGTCCTCCCGGACACGGCGAACCTGTTCTTCGGCGACTTGTCCTGGAGCGGCCCGGCCGCCCCGGCGCCGGTCACCCGCACGGTTGCCTACCGCAACAACTCGAACCGGCCTGTCACCCTCGACCTGACCGTCGGCGCCGAGTCGCCTGGGAAGATCAAGGCTGCGCTCGCGGTCAGCCCGGCGCGGCTCACGATCCCGGCCGGCGGTACGGCGTCCGCCACCGTCTCCCTGGACCTGGCCAAGACTCAGCCGGCCAAGTACTCCGGGGTCCTCACGGCCCGTTCCGGCGGGACGTCGTACCGGACCGGGCTCGGGTTCGCGGCCGGGGGACGGCTGAACCAGGTGACGGTGAACGGGATCGGCCGCGACGGCGAGCCGGCGACCACGAAGGGGGGCGCCAGCGGGGTCCAGTTGTGGAACCAGGACACCGGCGACGTGCAGGCGATCGCGTTCGACCAGACCGGCAGCCGGACCCTCGAGGTGCCGACCGGGCGGTACAGCGTGATGGCGTACGCGATGGGCGGCGACGAGGCCGACTGGACCGACTCGGTCACGCTGATGGGCGATCCGGACGAGTGGATCGACCGCGACCGCACGTTCACCTTCGACGCCCGGACCGCGAACAAGGTCACGGTGAAGACCCCGCTGCGAGCGGACGCGCAGAGCATCGGGATCGCCTGGCACCGCAAGGTCGGCGACCGGGACGCGGTCTCCGGCTGGGCGTACAACGAGCGGGTCGCCGACGGTGTCTACGTCCAGGACTTCGGAAAGGTTGCCAACGGCACCTTCCAGGTCGTGCAGCGGTGGGACCTCGCGCAGCCGAAGCTGACCGTCGACGTCAACGGCTCGGGCAGCAGCTTCCGCCTGCCGACGCCGGACGAAGCGTCGTACCGGACCGTCTTCGTCGGAAACGAGAAGCTGCCGCTGTTCAACGGCGGCGACGGTACGGCGGGTGAGCTGGCCGGCGCCAAGGACAAGGTGGCGCTGATCCGGTGGAAGTCGCTGGACGAGGTGACGGAGCAGGTCAAGGCGGCGAAGGACGCCGGGGCCAAGGCCGTGTTCATGTACAACGAGAAGCCCGGCTTCTGGTCGACCGGCTCCGAGCAGGGCATCCCGTTCTACCTGCTGCGAGCCGAGCAGGGGAAGCAACTGCTCGACCTGCTCGCCGAGGGACCGGTGACGTTCCAGCTGACCGGTCTGCTCGACAGCACCTACCGCTACGACCTGGCCGTCGGGCCGTCGACGGTGCGCGGCCCGCTGACCTACGACATCGGCAGAATGCGCCCGGCCGCGGTGACCACGGACTACGGCCGCAATGACGCGTGGTACCTGCACACCGACCAGCGGATCGCACACCTACCGGGGATCGCGACGGGTCTCACCTCGACCCGTCAGGTCACCGGACCGGTCACCCGGACGGACTACCTCGCCACCGACCTCAAGGGCGTCACGTGGGACGAGCGGACGGCCGCAGGGGAGTGGAACGAGTCTGGGTTCGAGTACACGATCGCCCGCGGCTACCACCCGAACGAGAAGGTCACCCGCGGCTGGTGGGAGTCGCTGATGCGGCCGGCGACCCCCTACAACGCGACGGGCAGCGAGTCCGAGGGACTGCCCGCGGCCCGCTTCGAGAACGCGCTGCGAATCGCGATCCCGCAGTACGTGAGCGGCGACGGCGACACCTACGGTTGGGGCGACCGCGGTGACGTGACGAGCCTGAAGCTCAGCAGCAACGGCGTGGAGCTCGGCAGCAAGAACTGGTCGGTCGCGCAGTTCGCCGTACCGGCGAAGGCGGCCTGGTACGACCTGACGCTGGACCAGAAGCGTGGCCCGAAGAGCTGGGCGACCACCTCGACCGCGACCCACACGGAGTGGCGTTTCTTCTCCAAGCCGTCGCGCGAACGTGCCGTGTTGCCACTCGTCCAGGTCGACTACAAGGTGGCCGACGGCCGGCTCGAGCTGACGCCCGGCTACCAGCCCGGGGTGCGCGGTCTGGGCATCTTCCGGACCACCGCCGAGATCTCGTACGACGGGCAGACCTGGCAGCCACTGCGGTTGCGGGGCGTGGGCCGCACGGTGCGGGCAGAGCTTCCCGATGCGCCGGCCGATGCGTCGTACGCGAACATCCGGGTCACCGCGACCGACCTGATCGGCAACCGGATCAGCCAGACCATCGAGAAGGCCTGGGCGGTCGAGAGGTAGGCCGTATAGATCGTTAAAGGGCGACGCCACGAAGCCGGGGGGAGGTGCTCCGTGGCGTCGCCGGGGGCGCGCCCAGGGAGGGGTGGGGGCAGGCGCGCCGGTCCAGTTACGTCAGCTACCGCCGATGCCTCCACCGAGGACGCCCAGCAGTCCGAGCAGCGACAGCAGGTTTCGGATGACCTGGTCGACGGCCTTGGTGCCGCCGGTCTGGTAGGCGGTCACGCACTTCTGCAGCTGCTCCTGGGTCGGCTTGGTGATGGTCACCTTCGCCATCTCCGCCTGGCAGTACTGCGTGGCCTTGGTCAGCTCGCCCACCGTGCTGCCGACGGTGCCGACGATCAGGCCGGCGGCGGTCTGCAGCGTGGCCAGCCCGGGCGCGCTCGGCGTCGTGGCCGGCGGCTTCGGCGTCGGGGCGGTCGGGTCGCTCGTGGCCGGCGGCTTGGTGGTCGGCTTCGTCGTCGGGTCGGTGGTCGACGGCGGCTTCTTGGTCGGCTCGGTGCTCGGCTTGCCGCTCTGCTCCACCGCCCCCGGCGTCGGCTTGGTGGCCGGGTACGTCGGCAGGTCCACCGCCTGCGGAAGGTTGTCGTCGGCCGGGGCGTCGATGGTCGGGTCGCCGATCTGCTCGCCGGCCCGGTCGATGCCCTGGTCACCGCTCTCGGTGCCGTTGCCGACCGCGATCCAGCTGCCACCGGCGTACGCCTTGGCGATGCTGATCACCAGGTCGGCGTACTGCTGGGAGTGGTTGTAGCGCAGGACGGCCGAGTTCAGGTCGCTCGCGTTTGACAGGTCGGTCTTGCCGGAGCACAGGTAGACCGCGGTCGACATCGCCGCGTCGTCGATGTCCTGCGGGTTCCGGACGCCGTCGCCGTCACCGTCCACCCCCATCGACCGCCAGGTGCCGGGGATGAACTGCATCGGGCCGACCGCGCGGTCGAACGCGCCGTCACCGTCGAACGCACCCGCGTCCGTGTCGGTGATCCGCGCCGTGCTCGCGCCGTCCAGCCGCGGGCCGAAGATGCCCGGTACGGCGACGCCCCTGGAGTTCAGCGAGTTGCCGCCGAAGCGGCCGTGGTTCGACTCCACCCGGCCGATCGCCGCCACCAGCGTCCACGGGAGGTTGCAGGCCGGGTCGACCTGGGCCATCACCTGCTGGGCCCGCGAGTACGCCTTCAGGGCCAGGGTCGGGATCCCGTTCCGGGACAGGCCGGAGACCACCTGGGTCGGCTGCTCACCGGGGTCGACGCCGGGGCCGACCACGCCCGGCACCGGCACGTTGGCCGGTTCGGCGATCGGTTTGGCGGGGACCACGACCGGGTCGTTGCCGGCCAGGCCCTGCTCCAGCGCGGCCGTGGCGACTGCCGGATCGTCTGTGGCGCTGACGGTGAATGCGCTCGCGAACAGCGCCAGTGGAACCAACGGCGCCACCTGACGCCATCCGCTCCCGGTGGCGCGGCGCTTGCCCTTCGCCATCGATGATCCCCTCCGTGACTCATCGACCTGTCCGGCCCCACGCCGCGGACGGTCATTCGTCGTGTCGGTTGCCGCCGTCCCTTGGTCTAACGCCCGCCCCGTGCGTGGGTTACGCGCCGGGCCAGACCGTGTACGAGCGGTCACCGGGTACCCATACTGGCGCGTAACAACGCACAAGTGAAGCCCCGCGGCGGCAATTGGTGCTGCCCGCCCACCGGATCGACTGGCCGGTCGGGGAGAATGGCGGCCGTGCCCGACCACACTGAACAGTCCGCCGCGCTCTTCGAGAGGGCTTCCGCAGTCACCCCGGGCGGGGTCAACTCTCCCGTGCGTGCGTTCCGCGCCGTCGGCGGCGTGCCGCGTTTCATGGCATCGGGTGACCGATGTCACATCACCGACGTCGACGGCCACCGCTACCTCGACCTGGTCTGCTCCTGGGGGCCGATGCTGCTCGGCCACGCGCACCCGGAGGTGACCGCCGCCGTCCAGGCCGCGGTCTCCCGCGGGACGTCGTACGGGACGCCGACCGAGACCGAGGTGCTGCTCGGCGAGGAGATCGTCGCCCGGACCCCGGTGGACAAGGTCCGGCTGGTGTCGTCCGGGACCGAGGCGACCATGTCCGCGCTCCGGCTGGCCCGCGGGTTCACCGGGCGCGCGAAGATCGTGAAGTTCGCCGGCTGCTACCACGGTCACGTGGACGCGCTGCTCGCTCAGGCCGGCTCCGGCGTGATCACCCTCGGCATCCCCGGCACGCCGGGTGTCACCGAGGCCACCACGGCCGACACGATCGTGCTGCCGTACAACGACCAGGCCGCCGTCACCGCCGCCTTCGCCGAGTACGGCGACCAGATCGCGGCCGTGATCACCGAGGCGTCCCCCGGCAACATGGGCGTGGTCCCGCCCCGCGACGACTTCAACGCGTTCCTGGCGCGCACCTGCACCGAGAACGGCGCGCTGTTCATCTCCGACGAGGTGATGACCGGCTTCCGGATCACCCGCTCCGGTTGGTACGGCGTGGACGGCGTCCAGCCGGACCTGATGACGTTCGGCAAGGTGATGGGCGGTGGTTTCCCGGCCGCCGCGTTCGGTGGCCGGGCCGACGTGATGGCCCACCTGGCCCCGGAGGGCTCGGTCTACCAGGCGGGCACGCTGTCCGGGAACCCGGTGGCGACCGCGGCCGGCCTGACCACGTTGCGGCTGGCAACCGACGAGGTCTACCGCCGGCTCGACGAGACGTCGGCCACCATCCAGCGCCTGGTCGGGACCGCGCTGGAGAAGGAAGGTGTGCCGCACGTCATTCAGGCCGCCGGGAACCTCTTCAGCGTCTTCTTCGTGGAGTCCATGGAGGGATCCGCCGAGATCCGGGACTTCGCCGGTGCGAACGCCCAGGTGCTGCCCCGGTTCGCGGCGTTCTTCCATGCCATGCTGGACGCCGGCGTCTACCTGCCGCCGAGTGCCTTCGAGGCGTGGTTCGTCAGTTCCGCCATCGACGACGACGCGCTGGCCGAGCTGGAGTCCGCCCTCGCCCCGGCGGCCCGGGCGGCCGCCGCAGTACAGAACTGAGAAGGCTGTGTCGAACTTGATTGAGGGGCAGCGGTGACCGAAACGACGGTCGTGCACCTGATGCGTCACGGCGAGGTGCACAACCCGACCGGGGTGCTCTACGGCCGGATCCCCGACTTCCACCTGTCCGAGCTCGGCCGCGCCATGGCCGAGCGTGTGGCCGAGCACGTGAAGGGCCGCGACATCGTGCACCTGGTCAGCTCGCCGCTGGAGCGGGCCCAGGAGACGATGGAGCCGATCGCCAAGGTGTTCGGCCTCACCCCGGACATCGACGAGCGGGTGATCGAGGCGGCGAACCTGTTCGAGGGCAAGAAGTTCGGCGTCGGCGACGGCGCGCTGCGCCAGCCGAGTGCCTGGTGGCTGCTGCGCAACCCGTGGAAGCCGTCCTGGGGTGAGCCCTACAGCCAGCTGGTCCGGCGGATGCGGGACGCGATCGAGACCGCCCGGCAGAAGGCCGCGGGCCACGAGGCGCTGATCGTGTCGCACCAGCTGCCGATCTGGATCGTCCGGTCCGCGATCGAGAACCGGCGGATGCTGCACGACCCGCGCAAGCGCCAGTGCAGCCTGGCCAGCCTGACCTCGTTCACCTTCCACGGCGAGTCGATCGTCTCCGTCGGGTATGCCGAGCCGGCCAAGGATCTGCTGCCGGTCAAGAACCCCAAGAAGTTCGTGGGTGGCGCCTGATGTTTCGCCGTACGGCGTTTGCCGTCGCCGCAGTGCTCCTGGTCGCGGGCTGCAGCTCCGGCCAGGACGCTGCGGAGAACCGGCAGGGACAGACCGGGTTCGTCAGCGGGAACGGCCGGGTGGCGTCGTTCCCGGCGGGCGAGCGGGTGGCCGCGCCGGACTTCGGCGGTACGACGCTGGACGGGGCGGCGTGGCAGTTGACCGACGCCAAGGGCAAGGTCGTCGTGCTGAACGTGTGGGGTTCGTGGTGCGGACCGTGCCGGGAGGAGGCGCCTGCCTTCGGTGAGGCCGCGACCGAGCTCGGCGAGTCGGTGCAGTTCATCGGGCTGAACACCCGGGACCTGGACAAGGCGGCGCCGAAGAGGTTCGTCGACGTGTTCAAGATTCCGTACCCGAGCATCTACGACCCGCAGGGCAAGCTGCTGCTGAAGTTCCGCGGCCAGAAGATCTCGGCCAGCTCGATCCCGTCCACCCTGGTGATCGACAAGGAGGGCAAGGTCGCGTCCCGGGTGCTCGGGCCGGTGACGAAGCAAACGCTTCTCGGAATGGTGAAAGACGCGAGTAGCTGATGGGTGAGTGGTTCGCCGACTCGATGACGGGGTCGATGCTGCTGGCACTGCCGATCGCGGTGCTGGCCGGTGCGATCTCGTTCTTCTCGCCGTGCGTCGTCCCGTTGCTGCCCGGCTACCTGTCCTACGTGACCGGGCTGTCCGCGGCCGAGCTCGGGTCGAAGGCCCGCGGGCGGATGCTGGCCGGGACGGCCTTGTTCGTGGCCGGGTTCTCGGCCGTGTTCATCCTGACCGGGGTGGTGTTCGGCGCGGCCGGTGACGCGCTGCTCGAGCACCAGACTGTGATCACCCGGGTGCTCGGCGCGGCGACCGTCGTACTGGGCCTGGTGTTCCTCGGCGGTTTCGGGTTTCTGCAGAAGGACCTGCGGGTGCACCGGGTGCCGGCGGTCGGGATCGCGGCGGCGCCGCTGCTCGGCGTACTGTTCGGATTCGGCTGGACGCCGTGCATCGGACCGACGCTCGGGACCGTGATGACGCTGGCCGCGACCGAGGGCAGCGCCGGGCGGGGCGCGGCGCTGGCGGTCGTGTTCAGCCTCGGGCTGGGGATTCCGTTCATCGTCGCGGCGCTGGCGTTCCGGCGGATGCTGAGCGCGGTGGCGTGGGTCCGGGCCCACCAGGTGCTGGTCATCCGGATCGGCGGTGTGCTGATGATCGCGGTGGGACTGCTGCTGCTGACGGGAGTGTGGGATTCGATGACCGCCGATCTGCGGCAGTGGGTCAGCAACTTCGGGTCGGCGGTGTGACATGACCGACGTCAAGGACCGCGTCACCGCGCCGCCGGAGCCCCCGGCGCCGCCGGCACTGGGATTCGTGGGCTGGCTGCGCTGGACCTGGCGGCAGCTCACGTCGATGAAGACGGCGCTGGTGCTGCTCTTCCTGCTCGCGCTCGGCGCCGTCCCCGGATCGCTGATCCCGCAGACGGCGATCGACCCGATCAAGGTGGCGGACTTCCTCGAGGCGCACCCGAAGCTCGGGCCGCTCTACGACAAGCTCGGGCTCTTCGACGTCTACAAGTCGGCCTGGTTCTCGGCCATCTACCTGCTGCTGTTCATCTCGCTGATCGGGTGCGTCGTGCCCCGGCTCGGCGTGTACCTGAAGGCCCTCCGGGCCCGCCCGCCGAAGCCGCCGCGCAACCTCAACCGGCTGCCCGGCTACCAGAGCTTCACCGTCGACGAGCCCGGTGACGTCCTGGAGGTCGCCACCCGCGAGCTTCGCAAGCGGCGGTTCCGGGTGCAGGCCTACGACGGCGCCGTCGGGGCCGAGCGTGGTTACCTGCGCGAGGCCGGCAACCTGCTCTTCCACTTCTCCCTGATCCTGGCCCTGATCGGGGTCGCCTGGGGCTCTCTGTTCGGCTACCGCGGCACCGTGCTGGTTGTCGTCGGCAACGGTTTCTCCAACTCCCTGGCGCAGTACGACGACTTCGTGCCGGGCCGCGTGTTCAGCGAGGACGGCCTGCCGCCGTTCTCGCTGACCGTGAAGGACTTCCAGGTGAAGTTCCAGGAGGACGGGCCGCAGCGGGGCGCGGCGCGCGAGTTCAACGCGCAGCTGACCTACCAGGAGACGCCGGACGCGCCGGAGAAGTCGTACGACCTGAAGGTCAACCACCCGCTCAAGCTGGACGGCAGCAGCGTCTACCTGCTCGGCCACGGCTACGCGCCGCGGGTGACGGTGAAGGACGGGAACGGGCAGGTCGCGTTCTCCGGGCCGGCGCCGTTCCTGCCGCAGGACGGCAACTTCTCGTCCTTCGGTGTGATCAAGGCGCCGGACGCCCGGCCGGCCCAGCTCGGGTTCGAAGGGTTCTTCCTGCCGACCGCGGTGATCGACCAGCGCGGGCCGGTCTCGGTGTTCCCCGACGACCTCAACCCCGAGCTCGTGATGACGGCGTACTACGGCCGGCCGCAGCCGGAGACCGGGAAGCCGGAGTCGGTGTACCAGCTGGACAAGTCGAAGCTGACCCAGTTCGAGAAGGACGGCGACAAGCTGCGGTTCCAGATGGCGCCGGGGCAGACCACCACGCTGCCGGACAAGATGGGCTCGATCACCTTCGACGGGTACAGCCGCTGGGTGAAGCTGCAGGTCAGCCACACTCCCGGCACCGACCTCGCGCTGGCGGGCATCCTGCTGGCGATCCTCGGGCTGATGGGGTCGCTGTTCGTGCACCCACGCCGTACCTGGGTGCGGGTCCGGACCGAGGACGGGCGTACCGTGGTCGAGGTCGCCGGACTGGACCGCGGACCCGAGCGCGGCCTCGGTGACGAGCTCCAGGCCATCAGCAAGGCACTACAACCAGACCGTTCGAGCACGCAGGAGAAACCATGAGCCCGGAGACCTACGCGCAAGTCTCCAACCTGCTGATCCCGACCGCCACGGTCATCTACGCCCTCGCCATGGTCTCCCATGCCCTGGAATGGGCGCTGGGCCGCGCCGCGGTCGTTCGCGAGACCACCGAGGCAGAAGCCCCGACCGAGGCCCTGGTCACCACCGCCTCGCTCGCATCCGCCTCCGGCTCGGCGGGCTCTGGCTCTTCTGACGCGCCGGCTGCCGGCTCCTCCTCCACCATCGGCGCCGACGGCGCCGCTCGGTCTGAGCGGATGGCGGCTGCGAGCCGTGTCGGTGTGTTGCTGACTTGGTTGGCGTTCGTCCTGCACCTGGGTGGTGTGCTGACCCGTGGTCTGGCGGCGGAGCGGGTGCCGTGGGGCAACATGTACGAGTTCTCGATCACGGCGTCCCTGGCGGTCGCCGCGGTCTACCTGATCTTCGTGCACCGCTACAAGCTGCAGTGGCTCGGCCTCGGCGTGACGCTGGTCGTGGCCGCCGTACTCGGCCTGGCGACGCTCGCGCTCTACACACCGGCCGGTCCGCTCGTGCCGGCCCTGCACTCGTACTGGCTCGTCATCCACGTGTCCGCGGCCGCGATCTCCGGCGGCGCGTTCACCGTCGGCGGCCTGGTCTCGGTGCTGTACCTGATCAAGGCCCGCGCCGAGCGACGCGTGCTTGCCGGGGGCACCATGTCGGCGTCGCTGCGCCGGCTGCCGAGCGCCGAGGCGATGGACGGCACGGCGTACAAGGTGCTCGCGTTCGCGTTCCCGCTGTGGACGTTCGGCGTACTGGTGGCCGGCCCGATCTGGGCCGAGTACGCCTGGGGCCGCTACTGGGGCTGGGACCCGAAGGAGGTCTGGTCGCTGGTCACCTGGGTCGTGTACGCCGCCTACCTGCACGCCCGCGCGACGGCGGGCTGGCGGGGCCGCCGGGCCGCGGTGATCGCGATCGTCGGCTGGTTCGTCTTCCTTTTCAACTTCGTCGGAGTGAACCTGTTGGTGTCCGGCCTGCACTCCTACGCTGGGATCTGAGATGAAGGAGTTCGCCATCTACACCGGCCTGCGGGCGGCCCTGTTCGCCGTCTGCCTGGCCGTGCTGTGGTTCGCCTTCCGGAGCTGGCTGACGATCTGGCCGATCGCCCTGGTGGCGCTGATCGTCTCCTCGATCCTGTCGATCTTCGTGCTCCGCGCCGCCCGGGACCGGCTGGCCGGCAAGATCGAGCAGCGCGCCGAGAAGATCTCGCACCGGATCGAGCAGGCCCGCACCGCCGAAGACGACGACTGACCCTCCGAACCACGAACAGCCTCCACGGATCCCGTGGAGGCTGTTTCTTTGGGTGCGGCGTACCACCGGGACCACTGGTACGGAGAGTGACGTAGGCCACTCCAGCAATCTGCGGAAAATCCTTTGTGCGTTCCTTCACATGAGTCGTAGAGTGATGGATGAAACGAAACCGTTTCGTTCTATCGGTGACTAGTCGTTTACGCAGGGTGATGAATGGTGGAGTCAGCAGGGGTCCGGCAGCGTCCTCGGGTCGAGGGCGGTCGCGAGGAGGAGATCCTCGACGCGACCGTGGCCGTGGTGGCCGAGCTGGGGTACGACCGGCTGACCATGGACGCGGTGGCGACGGCCGCCAAGGCCAGCAAGGCGACGCTGTACCGGCGCTGGTCCACCAAGGCCGACCTGGTCGTCGACGCGATCAGCCGGGCGAAGGGCTGCCCGCTGCCGGAGGACGTCGACACCGGCAGCCTGCGGGGTGACCTGATCTCGATGTCGTGCGGCGACGGCGGTTTCACCGACGAGCTTCCGATGTCGGTGATCGCCGGCCTGCTGACCGCGTTGCACCGCGACGACGACCTGCAGCGGGCGTTCCAGGAGCGGTTCCTGGCGCCTCGGCTCGACGTGACCCGCGCGGTCTACCAGCGGGCCGTGGAGCGGGGTGAGATCGCGCCGGACGTCGACGTGCAGCTGCTGTCGACCACGCTGCCGGCGGTGATCATCCACCACGCCTACATCCTCGGCGTCGAGCCGACCGACGACCTGATCCTCCGAGTGATCGACAACGTGATCCTGCCTGCGGCGCGGGGGTCGCAGGCGAGCTGACCGGTTGAGGGGCCGGTCCGCGATCGAACAACGCAACTACGCCCAAGAGGGGAAACTTTTCATGTCCGAAGACGTCGTCAAGGCCGATCCGCCGGACCGGCGGCCGGCCGACACGGTGCCTGGCCAGGCTGCCGCGGAGGCAGGCAACGGCCACGGTCACCGTCATCTCGGCATCGCGCTCGCGCTGATCAGCATGGCGCAGCTGATGGTGGTGCTGGACGGCACCATCGTCAACATCGCGTTGCCGCACATCCAGACCGAGCTCGGCTTCAGCAACGCCAACCTGCCGTGGGTGGTGAACGCCTACGCGCTCGCCTTCGGCGGTCTGCTGCTGCTCGGCGGCCGCATCGGGGACATCATCGGCCGCCGCAAGGTGTTCGTCTTCGGTGTCGTGCTGTTCGGTCTGGCCTCGTTCGTCGGCGGTATCGCCCAGAGCGAGGGCGTGCTGTTGGCCAGCCGGATCCTGCAGGGTGTCGCAGCCGCGGCGGCCTCACCGAACGCGCTGGCGCTGATCACCACCACCTTCCCGGCCGGCAAGGAGCGCAACCGCGCGATGGGCGTGTACGCCGCGATGTCCGGCGCCGGTGCGGCCGTCGGCCTGATCCTGGGCGGCGCGCTGACCGAGGCCGACTGGCGGTGGACCTTCTTCATCAACACGCCGATCGGCCTGATCGTCGCCGTACTGGCCTTCCGGTTCCTGGGGGAGTCGCCGCGGCAGACCGGCAAGTTCGACCTGCCCGGCGCGATCACCGGCACGGCCGGTCTGACCTCGCTGGTCTACGGTCTGACCCACGCGGCCACCGAGGGCTGGGGTGACACGCTGACGCTGACCTACATCCTCGGCGGTCTGGCGCTGATCGCGATCTTCCTCGGCATCGAGGCCCGGTCCCGGCACGCGCTGATGCCGTTCCGGATCCTGGCCAACCGGACCCGCGGGGTCAGCTTCTTCGTGATGCTGGTCGTCGGCGCCGCGATGTTCTCGATGTTCTACTTCCTGGGCATCTACGTGCAGAACATCATGGGCTACAGCGCGATCAGGACCGGTTTCGCGTTCCTGCCGTTCAGCCTGGGCATCGTGGTCGCGGCGCAGGTCGCCTCGTCGCTCGTGGCGCGGATGGACCCGCGCTGGATCTCCGGCGCCGGTGGCGTGCTGGCGGCCGGCGGGATGCTCGGCTTCAGCCAGCTCGAGGTGGACTCGACGTACTGGACCCACCTGCTGCCGTTCATCCTGCTGCTGTCGTTCGGCATGGGTCTGATCTTCGTGCCGCTCACGCTGACCGCGGTCAGCGGTGTGGCGAACGAGGACTCCGGTGTCGGCTCCGCCGTACTGAACACGGTCCAGCAGATCGGTGGCGCGGTCGGCCTGGCGTTGCTCGGCACGATCTCGACCAGCGCGATCAAGGACCGGTTCACCGAGCTGGCCCCGGGTCTGCAGAAGGCGGCGCAGTCCGGCTCGACGCCGGAGCAGCTGAAGCAGCTCGAGGGGCAGTTCACCGCGGTGGCGACCACGCACGGGTTCACCCGCGCGTTCCTGTGGTCGACGTTCCTGATGCTGGGCGCGGCCGTGGTCACGATCGTCGGCCTGTCCATCAAGCACAAGGACCTGGCCACCGACGGGCAGTCCGGCCCGGTCCACGTGGGCTGAGCCTCGAAACTCGAAGGGCCCGCTTCCCGGGAGGGGGGAAGCGGGCCCTTCGGCTGTCTGCGGTCAGGGACGCGGCGGGAACCTGGAGGAGACCCAGTCGCGGACGCCGCCCAGGCCGTCGCCCATGTCGCGAAGCAGTTTGGCCAGCGGGTCCTGGGACCGGGCGAAGGCCTCGGAGTAGGACTTGGCCGCGTTCTTCGCCTCCTGCGACATCGACGCGGTGGCGTCGTCCTGCCGCTTCGGGTAGGTGCCGGAGACGATCGTGGTGTACTCACCCTCGTCCACCCAGCGCCGCAGCTCGTGCGCCCGGATGACGGCCAACGGGTGCGACTGGGCCTCGAGCAGCAGCAGCTTGAGCACGCTGTCGCGCAGGTCGCCGGCGCTCTCGTACTCCGTGCCCTGCGCAAGGAACGCGGTCGTGTCGAGCTCGCCGAGCTGACCGCCGCTGGCCAGCTTCATCTGGACGCGCAGCGCGACCGCCGGGTCCTGTACGGCGAGCAGGCCGGCCCGGTCGCCGGACAGCTCGGCCTTGCGGGACCACTCGTGCAGGGCGGCGATGATCGCGCGGATGCCGAGCGCGCCGATCGGCACCCAGTTCACCGCGCCGGTGAGCCGCATCAGCCAGAACAGCAGCGACTGGTAGAGCGCGTGCCCGCTCTGCGCGTGGCCGAGCTCGTGACCGAGGATGAACCGGAGCTCCTCCTCGTCCAGGCCCTGCAGCAGCGCGCTGTTGACGACGATGAACGGCCTGTCCATGCCGATCGTGACGGCGTTCCAGATCGGGCTGTTGGTGACGTACAGCTCAGGCAGCTGGCGTACGTCGAGCGTCACGCCGGCCTCGGTGAACAGCCGGTGCACGGTGGGGAACTGCCGCTCGTCGACCCGGATCGCCGAGCCGAGGAACTGCAGCCGGAAGGCCCGCTCGTTGATCAGCCCGGACAGCTTCCGCAGCACGAAGTCGAACCCCTTCAGCTGCCGCAACGCCACCAGCGCACCCCGGTCCGCCGGGTGCTCCCACGCCCGCGAACTGATATCCGTCAACGTCGCCCGCTGCCGAGTCGGCCGCTCATCGTGCCCGCTCATCACTCCCCCTGCCAGTCGACACCATCTCCCCACAACCTAGCTCGCCCCCAGGGTCGCCCACCCGAACCCAGAGATTCACCCGCTCCGCGGGAGCCGGGGCGTGGCGCGGTGTGCGGCCCAGCGCGAGGAAGACCTTCAGCAGGGTGGCGAGTACGGCGGAGACGCCGAGCAGCACCGCGACGCCGTACGGCAAGAGCTGGTCCGAACCCATGAGCACCATGCGCCTCATCGTTCCGGCGCGGCGCCCCGTGACCGAGCGTAGGAATACTCAAATGTGGGCCTTAGCATCTAGCCTGGCCCGCATGAGTGAGGTTGATGGGGTGTGTCGCGAGATTGATCGGCGCGACGAGAAGGCTCGGGCCTGGGTGGCCGAGGCGATCCGGATCGTCGACGCGGACGCGAACAGGAGCGCGGACACGCACCTGCACGTGTTCCCGATGCCGGACCTCACCGGGGTCGACCTGTACCTGAAGGACGAGTCCGTCCACCCGACCGGCTCGCTCAAGCACCGGCTGGCGCGCTCGCTGTTCCTGTACGCGCTGTGCAACGGCTGGATCCGCGAGGGCACCACGGTGATCGAGGCGTCCAGCGGATCGACCGCGGTCAGCGAGGCGTACTTCGCCCGCCTGCTCGGCCTCCCGTTCATCGCGGTGATGCCGCGCTCGACCAGCCCGGAGAAGGTCGAGCTGATCGAGTTCTACGGCGGCCGCTGCCACTTCGTCGAACGGTCCGGCCAGATCTACGGCGAGGCGAAGCGGCTGGCCGAGGAGACCGGCGGCCACTACATGGACCAGTTCACGTACGCCGAGCGCGCCACCGACTGGCGTGGCAACAACAACATCGCCGAGTCGATCTTCGGCCAGCTGAAGCTCGAGCAGCACCCGATCCCCACCTGGGTCGTGGTCGGCGCCGGCACCGGCGGCACGTCGGCCACCATCGGCCGCTACGTCCGCTACCAGCGCTACGACACCTCGGTCTGCGTGGTCGACCCGGAGAACTCGGCCTTCTTCCCCGGCTACGAAGCCGCGGACGACGACTTCTCCACCGGCCGCCCGTCCCGCATCGAAGGCATCGGCCGCCCGCGCGTCGAGCCGTCGTTCGTCCTCGGCGTGGTCGACCGGATGATCTCGGTCCCCGACGCCGCCTCGATCGCCGCGATGCGCTTCTGCTCCCGCGTCACCGGCCGCCTGGTCGGCGGCTCCACCGGCACCAACCTCTGGGGCGCCCTCCGCCTCGCCGAGGAGATGCGCCGCACCGGCACCCGAGGCAGCATCGTCACCCTCCTCTGCGACAGCGGCGAACGCTACGGCAACACCTACTACGACGACGCCTGGCTCCGCACCAACGGCATCGACATCACCCCCTACATGACCACCCTCGAAACCTTCGCCACCAACGGCCGCTGGCGCGAACCAGGCGCGTAGATCTTTCCCGCGCGTACTGCGCGGGCTCCCACCCACTGGGGTGTACCAGGGTTGTTGGACAGGTGCTCTTGGTTGAGAGGATTTGTTCATGGCTGAGAAGCGTCGCCGGTTCAGCCCGCAGTTCAAGGCTGAGGCCGTGCAGATGGTGATCGGGTCGGGGCGGGCGATCAGTGATGTGGCGCGGGATCTGGGATCGAGCGGCAGACGCTGAACAAGTGGGTGAACGACTACCAGCGCGCCCATCTGGGCCGCAGTGAGCCGTTTCCCCGCGCGCCGGGGCCGGCGTCGGGTGTGCCGCGGTCTCGGGAGGAAGAACTCGAGGCGGAGGTGCGCCGGTTGCGGCTGGAGAACGAGTTCCTGAAAAAGCCGCGGCCTTCTTCGCCAAGACCTCGCAGTAGCAGTGCGGTGCGGGCTGGGGTCATCGCGAGCGCAGTCGGCTCGACGGCGAGCGCCGGCCGGGCAGTCGATCGCGGGCGGCAGCCCGCAAACACCGGCGATAGCCGGAAAGGATGCTATGGGCGGGCGGGAGCGCGCGTAGCTGGCCCGATGAAGGAGGGACTGCGTAGCACGCGTGGAAGGACTAGCTGCCGAGGGTGAGGCCGAGGGCTAGGCCTGCTGCGTAGGCGAGTTCGGTGAGGCCGGTGGCTTTTAGGACGGGGATCAGGGCTGGGCCTACGGCGTCGCTGGTGACTACGCGGACTGCTTTGGCGGCCAGGGGGAGGGCGATTAGGGCCAGCAAGGCCCACGGGGTCGCTAGCGCCGAGACGATCGCGAGGATGAAGGCGAGTGCGATCAGGGCGGTGTACAGGTGGCGGGAGCGGGGGGCGCCTAGTACGACGGCCAGCGTGCGCTTCCCGGTGACGGTGTCGGTCGGGATGTCGCGGAGGTTGTTGGCTACCAGGAGGGCGCAGGCGATTGAGCCGATGGCTACGGCTCCGGCGAGCGCCGTCCAGTGGAGGGTTTCTGCCTGCACGTAGGTGGTGCCCAATACGGCGACCAGGCCGAAGAACAGGAAGACGCTGACCTCGCCGAGGGCGCGGTAGCCGTACGGGCGCTTGCCGCCTGTGTAGAACCACGCGCCGACCAGTGAGGCCGCGCCGGCGATCAGCAGCCACCAGTTGGACGTGGCGCAGAGGATGACTCCGAGTACGGCGCCTACACCGAAGCAGGTGAACGCTGCGGTCTTCACCTGTCCCGGTGTGGCGACCTTGGAGCCAACCAGGCGCAGTGGGCCGACGCGGTTCTCGTCGGTGCCGCGGATGCCGTCGCTGTAGTCGTTGGCGTAGTTGACCCCGATCTGTAGGGTCAGGGCGACGCCGAGGGCGAGCAGGGCCTTCCACCAGACGAAGCCGTCCAGGTAGGCGGCTGCACCGGTTCCGACGAGGACGGGAGCGATCGCGGCGGGCAGCGTGCGTGGGCGCGCGCCTTCGATCCACTGGGCAGGTGTGGCCATGACTGCCGATTGTGTCAGCCACACCCACACCAGCCGCGAGCAGGGCAGCCACACCCACGCCGTACGCTCGTTGCTGACATGTCTACGTTGCGCCTGGTCCCCGGTACGCCGGATGCCGTGTTGTCCGCGCTTGCCGCCGTACTGGATGGCACGGGTACGGCGTTCGCGCCGGTCCCGTCGGATCCGGCGGCCGCGGCCCGGGTCCGGCAGGCGGCCGCGCCGGACGAGCCGCTGGAGGACGACTGCGCTGTGGTGCTCACCACATCAGGGTCGTCCGGCGAGCCAAAGGGCGTGCTGCTGTCCCGTGAGGCACTGCTCGCCTCCGCGACCGCCACGCACGACCGCCTCGGCGGTCCGGGCCAGTGGCTGCTGCCGATGAAGCCGTACTTCGTCGGCGGCCTGCAGATCCTCACCCGATCCGTAGTCGCCGGCCTTTCCCCTGTAGTCGCCGAAGAGAGCTTCAGCGAAGCAACAGCAGCGATGACCGGCCCGCGCCGCTACACCGCGATGGTCCCGACCCAGCTCGCGCGCTACCTGGACACCGACGCCGACGCCCTGCGCGAGTTCGACGCGATCATCATCGGTGGCGCCGCGACGCCGGCCCCGCTGAAGGCCCGCGCGGCCGAGGCCGGAGTCACCGCCATCCCGGCGTACGGGATGACAGAGACCGGCAGCGGGTGCGTCTACGCCGGCGAGTCGCTGGAGGGTACGGCGATCGCCTTCGACGCCGGCCGGATCCTGATCAAAGGCCCGACACTGTTCTCCGGTTACCGACGGCGGCCCGCGTTGACGGCCGAGGTGCTCCAGGACGGGTGGTTCCGCACGCAGGACCGCGGCGAGCTCGTCGACGGCCGGCTGCGGGTGATCGGCCGAGTGGATGACGTGGTGATCTCCGGCGGCGTCAACATCACGCTGCCGACCGTCCAGGCCCGGTTGCTCGAGCATCCGCGGCTGAAGGATGCGGTCGTGCTCGGCGTGCCCGACGCGGAGTGGGGGACTCGGGTGGTCGCGTTCGTCGTGGGTGAACCCGGCCGCGACGAGCTGCGGGACTTCGTGGCCGAGGTGCTGCCGCGGACCTGGGCGCCGCGTGAAGTGATCCAGCTGCCCGCGTTGCCGATGCTTGCCTCGGGCAAGGTTGATCGCCAGGCGCTGCAGGAGGGCGTGCGGTGATCACGTACTCGATCGGCCTCAAGAACAAGTTCCGAGGCATCACCGTGCGCGAGGGCATGCTCTTCGAAGGACCGGCGGGCTGGGCCGAGTGGAGCCCGTTCCTGGATTACGACGACGCGACCTGCGTGTCCTGGCTGCGGGCGGCGCGGGAGGCGGCCGTCGACGGGTGGCCGGCGCCGGTGCGGGACGCCGTACCGGTCAACTGCACTGTGCCTGCTGTCGGTCCCGAGCGGGCGGCCGAGATCGTGCGGGCGTCCGGCTGTCGCACAGCCAAGGTGAAGGTGGCTGAGCCTGGCCAGTCGCTCACAGACGACCTAGACCGCGTGGAGGCGGTCCTGGATGCGATCGGAGCCGGGCGTGTGCGCGTTGACGCGAACGGCGCCTGGTCTGTGGATGAGGCAGTGCAAGCACTACGAGAGCTCCGGCGCTTCGACTTGGAGTACGTCGAGCAGCCGTGCGCGCGGGTAGAGGATCTCGCGGCCGTCAGACGCCGTACTGACGTGCCCGTGGCTGCGGACGAGTCGATCCGGCGGGCCGAGGACCATTTGCTGGTGAAGAAGCTGGACGCTGCGGACATCGCCGTACTGAAGGTCCAGCCCATCGGCGGAGTGCGTGCATGCCTGGACATCGCTGAGCAGATCGGCCTCCCTGTGGTGGTGTCGTCAGCGCTCGAGACGTCAGTGGGCATCGCTGCGGGCGTTGCGCTCGCTGCCGCGCTTCCGGAGCTGCCCTACGCGTGCGGGCTGGCCACGGTGTCGATGTTTACCAGCGAGGTCGTTGCCCAGCCGCTGCTACCGGTGGACGGATTCCTGCCGGTACGCCGGGTGCAGCCGGACCCGACGTTGCTGGACGCTGCCCGGGCGGATGCAGCCCGTACTGCGGTGTGGGAAGAGCGCATGAGCCGAGTGCAGATGAGGAGTGCCGGATGAACCCGTCCACGGCGTTTGCGACTGTGGTGGTCGACGAACTGATCCGCAACGGCGTACGGGAAGCCGTAGTGGCACCGGGCTCCCGCAGCGCGCCACTGGCGCTCGCACTCGCTGCAGCGGACCGTGACGGCCGGCTGCGGCTGCACGTCCGGATCGACGAACGTACGGCGGGCTTCCTGGCAATCGGCCTGATCCGGGGGACCGGACTACCGGTGCCTGTAGTGACCACGTCCGGTACGGCGGTGGCCAACCTGCACCCGGCCGTGCTGGAGGCCTCGCACAGCGGGTTACCCCTGATCGTGCTGAGCGCCGACCGGCCGCCGGCGTTGCGCGGGAGCGGCGCCAACCAGACGACGGACCAACTCAAGGTGTTCGGCTCTGCGGTGCGGCTGTTCCACGAGATGGGCACTCCGGTGCGTGAGGTCGGCCAGGTGGCGTACTGGCGGTCGCAGGTCGCCCGGGCCGTGGCCAACGCGGTCGGTGCACGGTCGGCGGACCCGGGGCCGGTGCAGCTCAACTGCCCACTAGCCGAGCCACTGGTGCCTACCGATGGACCGGAGTGGCCTGAGTCGTTGGACGGTCGCAGTAGTGGGCCGTGGACTGCAGTGCATGCTGCCGCCGGGCAGCCGTCGGCCGTCCAGCCTGGGCCGAAGACTGTCGTCGTCGCGGGCGACGGTGCGTCACAGGCGGCGCGGTTGGCGGCCGAGGCGGGTCAGTGGCCGTTGTTCGCCGAGCCGTCCAGCCGGGCGCGGACCGGTCCTTCGGTCATCTCGGCGTACCGGCTGTTGCTGCAGGCAAACTCTTTGGCCGCGGAGATCGAGCGGATCCTGGTGTACGGGCACCCGACGCTGTCGCGGCCGATCGCCAAGCTGCTCGCGCGGCCCGACGTCGAGGTGATCGTGGTGTCACCGGCCGGGCTGTGGCCGGACCCGGCCCGGCGTGCGTCGTCGGTCGTCACCGGGCTGGAGGTGGCCGGAGCCGACACGACGGACTGGCTCGAGCGCTGGCAGCATGCGGACCAGCTGGCCCGTCCGGTCATCGACAAGGCGCTCGCGGACGGTCTGACCGGCCCGGGCATCGCTGCGATCGTCGGCGAGGCGGTCGGCGCCGACGGCATGCTCGTGGTCGCGTCCTCGAACCCGGTCCGCGACCTCGACCTCGCTCCCGTCGTCCCGATCCGAACCATCGCCAACCGTGGCCTGGCGGGGATCGACGGCACCGTCTCGACGGCTGTCGGAGCCGCGCTGGCCAATGCGGGACCGACGTACGCGCTGATCGGCGACCTGGCCTTCCTGCACGACGCCAACGGCCTGATCATCGGTCCGGACGAGGCCCGTCCCGACCTGCGCATCATCGTGGTCAACGACAACGGCGGCGGCATCTTCTCCACCCTCGAACAGGGCGACCCGACCCACGCCACCCACTTCGAGCGAGTCTTCGGTACGCCGCACAACACCGACCTGTCGGCCCTGTGCGCAGCCACCAACACCCCCTACACGCTGGCCGAAACCCCGGACGCCCTGCGTACGGCGCTCAGCCCGACAGTCGCCGGTCTGGACGTGGTGGAGGCGCGCGTGTCCCGCACCGGCCACCGACCGCTGAGCGAAGCGCTGGTGGCGGCGCTCAAGCAGCAGTGACGGGGACCCGGGTCTTCTTGGCGGGCTGCAGCTTGCGCAGGTGATTGAGCAGCGGTGCGATGGTCGCGATGGCCAGTGCCGTCGTGGTGAGGATCGGAATGGTGGCGCCGCGCAACGAGGAGTTGAGCGGCGCCGCGATGGTGAAGATCAGGCTGACCGCCGTGATGGTGGTGGTTAGCCGTCGGCCGGGCCGAGCGACGGCCAGGAACGGCAGGCACCACAGGAAGTACCAGTCGTGCGCACTGGGGCCTAGCAGCACCACCGCGAGCAGAGCGATGCCCACTGCCCGCGCCGCGTGGTGGATCGACGACCGCAGACTCAGTACGGCGATCAGACCGATCGCCAGCAGCATCCCGGCGAGGCGCACCAGCTGTAGTGCTTGCTCGGCAGCCGTGTCCTCACCCAGCCACGCCAGTACGCCGGATGCCGCCATGCCGATCAGGTTCGCGATGGAGAACGGCGAGCGCACCAGCCCGGGCACATCGAGCGCACTCAGCCACCCGGACCCCACGCCGGTCAGCTCGCCGATGGTCACCAGCGTGAGCACCGACACCGCACCGGCGATCGCCAGACTGGCGAACCGCAGCGCCCGCCCAGCGCGCGGACTCATCACTGCGGCGATCGCGATCACCACCAGCCCGCCAGGCAGCTTCACCGCGGCCGCAGCGCCTGCTACGACTGCCGCCGTACCCCAATGGCCCGTCAGAGCGAGAGCAAACGCGCTACAGGCCAGTCCGAGCATCAGTACGTCGTTATGCGCCGCGCCGATGCCGTGCATGATCAGCATCGGGTTGGCGACGACGAGCCAGGTCGCTACCACTGGGTCGACCCGGCAGGCGGTCGCCAGTCGCGGCACAGCCCAAGCGATCAGCAGCAGGCCGACCACGGCCAGCAGTCGGTGGGCGAGCATCAGGACGTACGGGTCCAGGGTCAGGTGTGCGACCAGACCGCCGTACGCGAGAGGTAGTGGGCCGTACGGCGCCGGCGTCTGCATCCACATTGGGTCGACTGCCTCGACGATGTGACCGGACAGCACCCCGGGCCCCACGTCGTACGGGTTGTAGCCCTCGGCCACGAGTGCACCCTGCGCGGCGTAGCTCCACGCGTCCCGGCTGAACAACGGCGGGATCAGCAGCAGGGGAGCGGTCCAGGACGCCGTCATGCGCAGCAGCGGCAGTCGTTCGCCGGCCATCACGTGCCGGCCCACGGACAGCCAGGCCCAGGCCATCAGCCCGAGCCCGGCCACCATGAAAGACAGTCCGACCATCCGGCCGGGCAGCGAGGCCCGCAGTTCGCCGGTGATCGGGAACGACGCCACCCACGAGGAGGGCGGCACCACCGAGGTCACCAGGCTCGCCATGGCGACTACGACGGAGCCGACCACCCCACGGACCATCGGCGAGCGCATGAGCGGAAGCTAACCGCCGTGGGCGACACCCCGATGAACAGCGGCTTGCGTCAGGCGGATTCCTTGCGGAAGGTCCGGGCCCCGACGGTCAGGCCGACGATCGTCAGCAGCACCACCCAGAACAGGCCCCACAGCGACGAGCTGTTGTCGATGTCGCCGCGGAACAGCGCCCGCACACCGTTCACCACGTGCTTCAGCGGGCTGATGTCGGACAGCCGCTGCAGCCAGGTCGGACCGATCTGCATCGGCAGCAGGATGCCGGACAGCAGCAGGAGCGGCATGGCGATCCCGTTCAGCAGCGGGGCCAGCGCGTCCTCGCTCTTCGTGATGAGCGCGACGGAGTACGACAGCGACGCGAACGTCGCGCCGAGCAGGGCCACGATCACCAGCGACAACAGCACGCCGCCCCACGGCGCCCGCAGGCCGAGCGGGATCGCGGCGATCAGCAGCACCAGCGTCTGCACGACGAGTACGACGACATCCCGCAGTACCCGCCCTGCCATCAGGGCCATCCGGGACGCCGGGGTGACGCGGTCGGCCTCGATCACGCCCGCCCGGTACTCGGCGATCAGACCGAAGCCGACGAACATCGCGCCGAACATGCCGAGCTGGACGATCAGGCCGGGGATGAACACCTGGTAGGCGTTCGTGGTCGCGCCCTCGCTGATCTGCGCGGTGATCGGCTTCAGCAGCGGGCCGAACAGGAACAGGTACATCAGCGGCTGGCTGAGCATCAGGATCGCCCACATCGGGTTCCGCAGCGTCAGCCGCATCGCCCGGTGGAACACGATCCAGGTCTCCCGGAGCACGGTCATGCCACGACCTCCTTCTCCTGCTGGGCCGGGGCTTCCTCGTCACGCAGCGAGCGGCCGGTCATGGTCAGGAACACATCGTCCAGCGTCGGGCGGTGCACCTCGACGCCGTTCAGCTCGATGCCCTGGGCATCGATCTGGCGGAGCAGGCCGGGCAGGACGGAACCGCCGCGCGGGATCCGGAACCCGACCACGTCACCGTCGGTCTCGAACTCGGTCGCGCCGTCCAGCTCCTGGACGATCTTGGTCACCGTGGGCGCGTGGCCGGCGTCGGCGAGGCTGAGCCGGACCGCGTCGCCGGAGACCTGCTGCTTCAGGGTGTCCGGGGTGCCGGAGGCAACGATCTTGCCATGGTCGATGACCAGGATCCGGTCGCAGAGCGCGTCCGCCTCGTCCAGGTAGTGCGTGGTGAGGAAGATGGTCGCGCCGCGGTCGCGGAGACCGCGGATGTGCTGCCAGAGGTTCGCCCGGGCCTGCGGGTCGAGGCCGGTGGTCGGCTCGTCCAGGAACACCAGCCGCGGGTCGTGGATCAACCCCATCACGATGTCCAGCCGGCGCCGCTGGCCGCCGGACAGCGTCTTGCACTGCCGCCGCCACAGGCCCGGCAGGTCGAGCTCCTCGAACAACCGCTGCCCGTCCGCGGCCGCTTTGGCCTTCGGTACGCCGTACAGCCGAGCATGATCGACGACCTCGTCGCCCGCGATCGCCTCCGGCAGGGTCGAACCGCTCTGCGGCACGTACCCGATGCCACGCCGTACGCCGACCGGGTCCTTGGCCAGGTCGTACCCAGCCACCGTCGCGGTGCCCGCGGTCGGCTTGATCAGCGTCGCCAGCATCCGCATCGTCGTGGTCTTGCCGGCCCCGTTGGGCCCCAGAAAACCGACGATCTCCCCGTCGGCCACCTCCAGATCAACCCCCTGCACGGCCTCCACCGGACCGCGCTTGGTCTTGAAAGTGCGCGCCAATCCACGCGCTTCGATCATCATGCGAACAGTCTCGGTGATCAACTTTGAATAGTCAACATTGATTAGATGTATCTCCCCCACGCGTGCTCCGCGGGCACTCCTCGTCGCTGCGCTCCTCGTCGCACCCACTACGCGCGCTGCCCGCCCACCCGGAGTTCCTTGCGGGCTGCCGCCCGCAGTTGCGCGCTGCCGCGCGCCTCGACCGCCTCGTGGTCGCCGCCAACTCGCGGTCGAGCCAACTCGCGGTCGAGCCAACTCGCGGTCGAGCCAGCTCGCGCGAGGGCTGTCGCGCACCAGCTGGACGGACGCCGGCGGGCCACGGCTGCGCTGACCACCGACATCACGTGGTGCACGTGCTGCTGCGCTTCCGAGCAGCACCGAAGCGGCGTGCCCCGCCCCCACGTGCCGGGACCCTACCGCGGCAAGCGCTGGCCGTCCTTTGATTTCACGCCCGAGCGTGCGGCCGTCCAGGAGCCCCCCGACCACGCCAGCGGCCGACGAGTGGCGTCAGCCCAGCCGTCACCGCGGGCGGCAGCCCGCAAGTCGCGGCGGCAGCCGCAAATCCCGGGCGCCAGCCTGAAGTACCGGGTGGGCGGGCAGCGCGCGTAGGGGGCGCGACGAAGGAGCGACTGCGCAGCACGCGTGGGGAAGAATTCACTCAGCCGGCGGCGCAGGGATCTGGCCCCAGTGGGTGATCATGCCCGGGTACGGGGCCCAGTCGGCGGGTTCGCCGGCGAAGGAGTAGTCGCCGTTGGTGACGCGTTCGTGGAAGGCGCGGGTCCAGTCGAGCTCGCCGCGGTCGCGGGCGGCGGTGATGCGGAACATCTCGACGATGTGGTTCGGCGTACCGGGGTCCTCGAACACCTGCCGCTCCGCGAACGGCTCGGCCTTCTGCCGTTGCTCGAGCTGCGTGATGCGCGCCTCCAGCGCGGCCAGCACCTCGTCCCGCTGCAGCGACCACAGGAAGCTCAGGGTCACCATCATCCGGTCGGGGTGGAAGCCGTCCACGGTCCACAGCATCTGCCGCAGCAGGGAGAAGTACTCCGTCTCACCGTCCGTCGTCAGCTTGTACGACGTACGCCCGGGCCGGCTCGCCGCGCCGCCCTCGAGCTCCTGCAGGTACCCGTGCTTGGCCAGCGTCCGCAGCCCGGTGTAGATCGAGCCGGGGTTGATGTTCGCCCAGTCCTGCACGTTCCAGGTGAGCAGCTCACGGCGCAGCTGGTACCCGTAAGCCGGCTGGAAGATCCGCACGACCCCGAGCAGCAGCAAGCGCGTGGTGGACATAGTCGCAGTGTAAATCCGCGCGACGCCGGCGGCGGTCGAGGCGTAACCTGCGTGGGCATGGACGTGCGTGTGACGAGTGACGCGGCCGCCTTCGAGCAGACGGTCTTTCCTTTCCTGCAACGGGATCCGGTCCTGCACACGATCATCATGAGCAACGTCCACGCACAGGCGTCCAGCGGTCGTACGGCGGACGAGCCGTCGTACTTCGCCTCCGTCCACGACGGCGACGCGGTGGTCGGTGCGGCCATGCGGACACCGGGGCGGAACGTGTACCTCGGCGCCCTTCCGTCGGAGTTCGCCGAAGCGGTCGCCGATGCGTATCTCGACGTACTGCCCGAGCTGAACGGCGTCGCAGGTGACCGTTTGGCGGCCCTGCGCTTCGCCGACCGGTGGTGCGCGCGGCACGGCGGTACGGCGACCGAGACCAAAGGCACCCGCCTCCACAGGCTCGGCACGCTGACTCCGCTGGCCGCCGAGGGCTCGCCGCGGTTGATGACGGGCGACGAGGTCGAGTTGGTGGCGAGCTGGGCGAAGGCCGGGTTCGCGGAAGAGCTCGGCGGGGACTACCTGGACTGGGCAAAGGACCACCTGGAGCACGGGACCATGTGGATCTGGGAGACCGGCGGGGAGCCGGTGAGCATGGTCGGCTACCACCTGCCGCTCTACGGCGCCTGCCGGGTCGGGCCGGTCTACACGCCGCCGGAGCGTCGGCGGAACGGGTACGCCGGTGCGCTCACCAGTCACGTGTCCGCGGAGATCCTTGCGCAGGGCAACCAAGCCTGCCTCTACACCGACCTGGCCAACCCGACCTCGAACAAGATCTACTTCCAGGCCGGCTACCGCCCAGTCGCCGACTTCATCGACGTCGAGCTCACCGCATGACGGCTACGCCACCGCCCTGACAGCCGAGATCTCCCGCCACCTCCGCGAAGCAGCCGCTCAACTGATTTCGGTGGAGTCGCCTGGGGAGAGGGCTAGGTAGGGGTGGTTGCCGCGTTCAGTGAGGAAGCGTTTGAGCATGCCTAGGCCTACTGGGCTCAGGAGGGCGTCGTGGATGCCTACGGTTTGTTCGGCTTTGACGGCGCGGGCGTAGTCGATGGCCGGTGGGAGGGAGAACCACGGGCCGGAGATGGGGACCAGGTTGGTGTGGACCTCGCGGTCGGGTTGGGTGAAGGAGTCGCCGGGGTGGTAGACGGCGTCTTCGATCAGGTAGCCGACGTTCTCGCAGGGGACGCCGAGCTCCGGAAGGATGATCGCGTGGTCCTTGCCGTAGGCACGCACTGCGTAGCCGGCAGCCTCGAAGGACTGGCCGTCGGCGACCACGGTGACGCGGTCGCCGAGGTCCGTGAGCTGGGCGGCGACGCCGGCGTTGGTGTAGACGGGGACGTTCAGGGCGGCGATGCGCTCGACGTCCAGGTGGTCCGGGTGCTCGTGGGTGACGAGGACCGCGTCGGCGCGCTCGAAAGCCGCGTCCTCGCTGAACGTTCCCGGGTCGACGAGCAGGACCTTGCCGTCCTTCTCCAGCCGGACGCAGGCGTGCGCGAACTTCGTGAGCTTCACAGTCAGTCTCCCAACGCGTCTCTCATCGGAACCAGCTTGGCGTTCGTCTCGGCGAGCTCGGCGACCGGGTCGGAGCCGGCCACGATGCCGGCGCCGGCGAACAGGCGCATCCGCCGGGGGTCGTCCGGGTCGGCCTGACCGCAGCGCAGCGCGATGCACCACTCGCCGTCGCCGGCCGCGTCCATCCAGCCGACCGGTCCGCTGAACCGGCCACGCCGCATGCCCTCGATCTCACCGATCAGGTCGCGTGCCAGGTCGGTCGGCGTACCGCAGACCGCCGCCGACGGGTGCAGCGCGGCGGCCAGGCCGAGCGCGGACGCGCCGTTGTTGGCGACGCCGGCCACGTCGGTGGCCAGGTGCATCACGTTCGGCAGGTGCAGCACGAACGGGGTCTCCGGGACGTTCATCGACTTGCAGTGCGGCTTTAGGGCGTCGGCGACCGAGCGGACCGCGAACTCGTGCTCCTCCAGGTCCTTGCTCGACCGGGCCAGCGACGCGGCGAGCGCGAGGTCGTGCGCGTCGTCGCCGGTACGGCGGATGGTCCCGGCCAGCACCCGGGACGTGATCAGGCCCTTCTCCCGGCGTACCAGCAGCTCGGGAGTCGCGCCGATCAGGCCGTCGACGGAGAACGTCCAGCAGTTCGGGTACGCCGCCGCGAGCCGGCGCAACGGCCAGCGCAGGTCGATCGGCTGCTCGGCGATCGCGATCAGGTCGCGGGCCAGCACCACCTTGTCGAGCTCACCGGCGGTGATCCGCTTGATCGCGTCGGCGACGATGCTCGACCAGTCGGTGCCGGACCGGGCGCCGTCGGCGAACGCGACGTCGTACACCGGTGACGGCTCGTGGACGGCGAGCTCCGGCGGCACGGCCAGCGAGGACGCCGGCGAGATCGTGGTCACCCAGGTCGTCCCGCCGCGGCGGCCGACGATCACCTCGGGCACGACCAGCTCGCCGGGGTCGTCGTCGGTGAACCCGAACGACCCGAAGCAGACCAGTCCGGACCCTGGTACGCCGACCTCGTCGCGAACCACCGCGGCCGCGACCAGGTCCTTCCACCAGGTCACCGCCTCCTGGAAGCGGTTGCCACCGGCAACGTCGAGGCGGGCGGCGACACCCCAGCCGACGTGACCGTCGCCGCGCCGTACCCAGGCCAGACCGCCCTCGGCGGGCAGATGATCCATCAGCTGGGCCGACACCCCGTCGACTCGCTGGCTGCGGATGACCAGATGGGGAGCCTGGCTCCCGACCGGCTCAGACAAGCTCACCGCACCACTCCTCGCTCACGGCACGACCCCGGGTCACGATGGCAGGCCGGTTGACTGGAGATGCACTCACGAGATGCAAGCGTATGCCTGCCCGATGTCCAGTGAATTTCGGAGCCTGTCGGACCCGTGATCAACTAGACACGTGACCCGCGCAGATCTGAGCAAAGACCCGCACGCCGTGGCGGCCATGTTCGACAACGTGGCCGAGGGGTACGACCGGACGAACGCGGTTGCGACGATGGGTCTGGAGAAGCTGTACTGGCGGCCGCGGACGTTCGCCGAGATCGCGCCCCGGAAGGGCATGAAGATCCTGGACCTGGCCGCCGGGACCGGCGCGTCGAGCATCAAGCTGCTGGAGGCCGGCGCCGAGGTGGTGTCGTGCGACTTCTCGGTCGGCATGCTGCGGGTCGGCAAGCGGCGGTACCCGAGCCTGGACCTGATCGCGGGGGACGCGCTGCGGCTGCCGTTCGCCGACGACACGTTCGACGTGGTGACGATCTCGTGGGCGCTGCGGAACGTGAACGACGTCACCGTCGCGCTTCAGGAGATGCTCCGGGTGACCCGGCCGGGCGGGCGGCTCGTCGTACTCGAGCAGTCGCACCCGACCTGGAAGCCGTTCCGGGTGGTGTACCTGGAGTACATGATGCGCGCGGTTCCGGCAGTCGCGAAGGTGGTGTCGACGAACCCGGAGGCGTACGAGTACCTGGCCGAGTCGACCCGGGCCTGGCTGCCGCAGGAGCCGCTCGCGCGGGCCATCGAGGCCTCCGGCTGGACCCGGGTGCAGTGGCGCAATCTGACCGGTGGTCTGGTGGCCATCCACCGGGCGGTCAAGCCCACTTAATTACGCAAGGAAAATTGCGCGTAAATCGCTTGTGGACAAGGGGAAGTGGGCCGGTTTCGTGTCCGAGTCAGGCAGTCCTAGACTGTCGGGTGTCGAGGCCTCGTGAATCCCTTCACGAGCGCACATAGCCCACATCAACCTTCCAGGCCGGGAATCGAGATGAGCCAGAGCGTGCCGAGCGGGCAGCAGGCGGAGACCGCCGATGTGATCGTCGTCGGCGCCGGACCCGCAGGCTCGGCCGCCGCCTACCACCTGGCCAACGCCGGACTCGACGTCCTGCTGCTGGAGAAGACCGCGTTCCCGCGGGAGAAGGTCTGCGGCGACGGGCTCACCCCGCGCGGCACCAAGCAGCTGATCAACATGGGCATCGACATCTCCGAAGAGGCCGGCTGGATCCGCAACTACGGTCTGCGCATCCAGGGCGCCGGGCACGTCCTGCAGCTCGACTGGCCGGACCTGTCCAGCCACCCGAACTACGGGCTGACCCGGAACCGGATGGACTTCGACGACATGCTCGCCCGGCAGGCCGTGAAGGCCGGCGCCCGGCTGCGCGAGCGGACCAACGTGAGCGGCCCGATCCTGGACGACCGGGGCTTCATCGTCGGCGTCACCGCGAAGCCGGTCGACGACAACGGCCGCCGGGCCGGCGCCGACGTCGAGTTCCGCGCGCCGCTGGTGATGGCCGCCGACGGCAACTCGTCCCGGCTGAGCATCGCGATGGGCCTGCACAAGCGCGACGACCGCCCGATGGGTGTCGCCGTCCGCACCTACTTCACCAGCCCGCGCCACGACGACGACTACCTCGAGTCGTGGCTGGAGCTGTGGGCCGACGACCCGCAGAACCCGGGCCAGCGCAACCTGCTGCCCGGCTACGGCTGGATCTTCGGGATGGGCGACGGCACCGTCAACGTCGGCCTCGGCATCCTGAACACGTCCGAGGCGTTCGGCAAGGTCGACTACTCCGACCTGCTGAAGCAGTGGCTGAAGAACACCCCGGAGGAGTGGCAGTTCCGGGACGAGTTCCAGACCGTCCCGATCCGCGGGGCGGCGCTGCCGATGGGCTTCAACCGGCAGCCGCACTACACCCGCGGCCTGATGCTGCTCGGCGACGCCGGCGGCATGGTCAACCCGTTCAACGGCGAGGGCATCCCGTACGCGATGGAGTCCGGGGCGTTCGCCGCCGAGGTCGCCGCCCAGGCGCTGCACCGGCAGCCGAACCAGCGCGAGCGTGCGCTGTCGGCGTACCCGAAGGCGCTGAAGCAGGAGTACGGCGGCTACTACACGCTGGGCCGGATCTTCGTGAAGCTGATCGGAAATCCGGAGGTGATGCGGCTGTGCACGAAGTACGGTCTGCCGCGCACCACGCTGATGAAGTTCACCCTGAAGTTGCTGGCCAACCTCACCGACCCGCGCGACGGCGACGTGATGGACAAGATCATCAACGGCCTCACCAAGGTCGCCCCGGCCGCCTGAAACCGGCGGGGCGAGTGAGATGGGCCACAGCGGTACTGATAACACAGTGCTGACCGGAAACGCAGACAGACAGACCACCGGCTGAAGGAGGGAGCACGAACCCGATGCACCCTTACGTACCGATCCTCGTTCTCGGTGTGCTCGCGGCGATCTTCGTGGCGGGCACCTTGGTGACGAGCGCGCTGGTCGGACCCAGGCGCTACAACCGGGCCAAGCTCGACTCCTACGAGTGCGGGATCGAGCCGACCCCGCAACCGGTCGGTGGCGGGCGGTTCCCGGTGAAGTACTACATCACCGCGATGCTCTTCATCGTGTTCGACATCGAGATCATCTTCCTCTACCCGTGGGCGGTCGCCTTCGACCAGATGGCGCTGTTCGGGCTGATCGAGATGGTCATCTTCATCGTCACCGTCTTCGTCGCGTACGCCTACGTGTGGCGCCGCGGCGGACTGGAATGGGACTGAGCCATGGGTGTTGAGGAACAGCTTCCGGCCGGCGTGCTGCTGACCACGATCGAGGGCCTGTCCGGCTACATGCGGAAGGCGTCGTTGTGGCCGGCAACCTTCGGGCTGGCCTGCTGCGCGATCGAGATGATGACCACCGGCGCGCCGCGCTACGACGCCGCCCGGTTCGGCATGGAGGTCTTCCGGGCGTCGCCGCGGCAGGCCGACCTGATGATCGTGGCCGGCCGGGTGAGCCAGAAGATGGCTCCGGTGCTGCGCCAGATCTACGACCAGATGCCGAACCCGAAGTGGGTGCTCGCGATGGGTGTCTGCGCGTCGTCGGGCGGCATGTTCAACAACTACGCGATCGTGCAGGGCGTGGACCACGTGGTCCCGGTCGACATGTATCTGCCCGGCTGCCCGCCGCGGCCGGAGATGCTGCTGGACGCGTTCCTCAAGCTGCACGAAGACATCCAGAGCGGCAAGCTCGGCGCGAACAAGAAGGCGCTGCAGGCGGAGCGGGAAGCCGCCGCACTGACCGCCTCGCCGACGCTCGAGATGAAGGGGCTGCTGCGATGAGCGACACGCAACCGGAGAACCTTCCGGCGACCGCGGCGGCCGGTGACGCTCAGACCCCGGCGGCCGAGGTGGTGGACCAGCGCGAGGGCATGTTCGGTGTCCGCGGCACCGGCGACACCTCCGGCTTCGGCGGCCTGC
Source organism: Kribbella sp. NPDC002412 (assembly GCF_053592935.1). Taxonomy (NCBI): domain Bacteria; kingdom Bacillati; phylum Actinomycetota; class Actinomycetes; order Propionibacteriales; family Kribbellaceae; genus Kribbella; species Kribbella sp. NPDC002412. The sequence goes on along the minus strand of NZ_JBSFBL010000004.1, from coordinate 31,781 downwards.
GCCGCCAGGTCGCGCTGCCCGGTGGTACGCCGAAGCCGTACGGCTCCTGGTTCGACGGCGCCACCGAGCGGCTGGAGAGCCTGGTCGGCGACGGCGCGATCGAGAAGGTCGTGGTCGACCGCGGCGAGCTGACCCTGCACGTCGAGCGCGAGCGGCTGGTCGAGGTCTGCCGGCACCTGCGCGACGACGAGGCGCTGCGGTTCGAGTTCTGCTCCGGCGTCAGCGGCGTGCACTACCCGAACGAGACCGGCCGCGAGCTGCACGCGGTCTACCACCTGATGTCGATGACCCACAACCGGCGGATCCGGCTGGAGGTGTCCGCCCCGGACGCCGACCCGCACATCCCGTCGGTCGTCTCGGTCTACCCGGCCAACGACTGGCACGAGCGCGAGACCTGGGACTTCTTCGGCATCATCTTCGACGGTCACCCGGCGCTGACCCGGATCCAGATGCCGGACGACTGGCCGGGCCACCCGCAGCGCAAGGACTACCCGCTCGGCGGTATCGACGTCGAGTACAAGGGCGCCGTCATCCCACCGCCCGACACGCGGAGGTCGTACAACTGATGACCACTACAGACCCGTACGCGACCACTCGCGACACCACCGAGGGCAAGGTCTTCACCGTCACCGGCCAGGACTGGGACTCGGTCGTGGCCGGCCTCGGCGAGGAGCCCGAAGAGCGCGTCGTCGTCAACATGGGCCCGCAGCACCCGTCCACCCACGGCGTGCTCCGGCTCATCCTCGAGCTCGACGGCGAGACGGTGACCGAGGCCCGCTGCGGCATCGGCTACCTGCACACCGGCATCGAGAAGAACATGGAGTTCCGCTCCTGGACGCAGGGCGTCACGTTCTGCACCCGGATGGACTACCTGTCGCCGTTCTACAACGAGACCGCCTACTGCCTCGCGGTCGAGCGGCTGCTCGGGATCGAGGACCAGATCCCGGAGAAGGCGAACGTGATGCGGGTGCTCCTGATGGAGCTCAACCGGATCAGCAGCCACCTGGTCTGCATCGCCACCGGTGGGATGGAGATCGGCGCGCTCACCGTGATGACGATCGGCTTCCGGGAGCGGGAGATGACGCTCGACCTGTTCGAGCTGATCACCGGCCTGCGGATGAACCACGCGTTCATCCGGCCGGGCGGCGTCGCCCAGGACCTGCCGCCGGGCGCGCTGGACAAGATCCGCGAGTACATCACCTGGATGAACAAGCACCTGCCCGAGTACGCCGAGCTGTGCAACGCCAACCCGATCTTCAAGGCCCGGCTGCAGAACGTCGGCTACCTGGACCTGACCGGCTGCATGGCGCTGGGCATCACCGGCCCGCCGCTGCGCTCGACCGGGTACGCGATGGACCTGCGCAAGACCCAGCCGTACTGCGGCTACGAGACGTACGACTTCGACGTCCCGACCTGGGACACCGCGGACTCCTACGGGCGGTTCCGGGTCCGGCTGCAGGAGATGCACGAGTCGCTGAAGATCGTCGAGCAGTGCGCCGACCGGCTGGCAAAGATGGAGGGCGAGCCGGTGATGGTGGCCGACAAGAAGATCGGCTGGCCGAGCCAGCTGGCCGTCGGCAGCGACGGGATGGGCAACTCGCTCGACCACATCAAGCACATCATGGGCGAGTCGATGGAAGCCCTGATCCATCACTTCAAGCTGGTCACCGAGGGCTTCCGGGTGCCGGCCGGCCAGGCCTACGTGGGGATCGAGTCGCCGCGCGGCGAGCTCGGCTGCCACGTGGTCTCCGACGGCGGCACCAAGCCGTACCGGGCGCACTTCCGTGACCCGTCCTTCGCAAACCTGCAGGCGATGCCGATCATGTGCGAGGGCGCACAGGTCGCCGACGTGATCGTCGCCGTCGCCAGCCTTGACCCGGTGATGGGTGGAGTGGACCGATAGATGGCCGAGAACCACGCGACTGCGACCGACAAGCCGGTGCCGTACAGCACCGGTGACTCGAACATCACCGACACCACGATCGCGGAGATGCGCGAGCTGGCCGCCCGCTACCCGCAGGGCCGGTCCGCGCTGCTGCCGATGCTGCACCTGGTGCAGTCGGTCGAGGGCCGGGTCACCCCGGAGGGCATCGAGGCGTGTGCCGAGGTGCTCGGGCTGACCGGCGCCGAGGTGTCCGCGGTGGCGACCTTCTACACGATGTACAAGCGCCGCCCGGTCGGCGACTACCACGTCGGCGTCTGCACCAACACGCTCTGCGCGGTGATGGGCGGCGACGTGATCTTCGAGCGGCTCAAGCAGCACCTCGACGTCGGCAACGACGAGACCACCGAGGACGGCAAGATCACCCTCGAGCACCTGGAGTGCAACGCCGCCTGCGACTACGCGCCGGTGATGATGGTGAACTGGGAGTTCTTCGACGACATGACGCCGGAGTCGGCCACCCAGCTGGTCGACGACCTGCGCGAGGGCGCCGAGGTGAAGTCGCCACGCGGCGCCACCATCTGCACCTGGCGCGAGGCCGAGCGGGTGCTCGCCGGGTTCCCCGACGGCCGCGCCGACGAGGGCCCGACCGGCGGCAAGGCGACGCTGGCCGGCCTGCGGCTGGCCCGCGAACGGAACTGGACGGCTCCGGGCGGCCGCGGCGGTTCCCCGGCCCCGCTCGACTCCGTCCCCGGTCCGCGCCCCGAGGACCAGCCTGGCAGGGAGTCCGGCACCGGGTCCCCGGCCACTCCCGACTCCCGGAAGGAGGACTGACCATGCTGACCCCGGTACTGTCCGACAACTGGGACCAGATCCGCTCCTGGCAGCTGGCGTCGTACCAGCGCTCCGGCGGGTACGACGCGCTGCGGAGCGCGCTGCGGATGCAGCCGGCCGACGTGGTCGCCGCGGTCAAGGACTCGGGTCTGCGCGGCCGTGGCGGCGCGGGCTTCCCGACCGGGATGAAGTGGTCGTTCATCCCGCAGGACAACCCGAAGCCGAAGTACCTGGTGGTGAACGCGGACGAGTCCGAGCCGGGCACCTGCAAGGACATCCCGCTGATGCTCGCCTCGCCGCACACGCTGGTCGAGGGCGTCATCATCTCGTCGTACGCGATCCGCGCGAGTACCGCGTTCATCTACGTCCGCGGTGAGGTGCTGCACGTGATCCGCCGGCTGCAGCAGGCGGTCGAGGAGGCGAAGGCGGCCGGTTACATCGGCACCAACATCCTCGGCAGCGGCTACGACCTGGACGTGATCGTGCACGCCGGCGCCGGCGCGTACATCTGCGGCGAGGAGACGGCGCTGCTCGACTCGCTGGAAGGCCGTCGCGGTCAACCCCGGCTGCGTCCTCCCTTCCCGGCCGTGGCCGGTCTGTACGGCTGCCCCACAGTGATCAACAACGTCGAGTCGATCGCATCCGTTCCCGCCATCATCAAGAACGGCGCGGACTGGTTCTCCTCGATGGGCACCGAGAAGTCCAAGGGCATGACGCTGTACTCGCTGTCCGGGCACGTCACCCGGCCGGGCCAGTACGAGGCGCCGATGGGGATCACGCTGCGGCAGCTGATCGACCTGGCCGGCGGGATCCGCGAGGGTCATGAGCTGAAGTTCTGGACCCCGGGCGGGTCCTCGACCCCGCTGCTCACCGCCGAGCACCTTGACGTCCCGCTGGACTACGAGGGCGTCGGCTCGGTCGGCTCGATGCTGGGCACGAAGGCGCTGCAGATCTTCGACGAGACCACCTGCGTGGTCCGCTCGGTGCTGCGGTGGACGGAGTTCTACAAGCACGAGTCCTGCGGCAAGTGCACCCCGTGCCGTGAGGGCACCTGGTGGCTGGTGCAGATCCTCGAGCGGCTCGAGCACGGCAAGGGCACCGAGGAGGACCTCGTCGAGCTGCTCGACCTGTGCGAGAACATCACCGGCCGTTCGTTCTGTGCGCTGGCCGACGGTGCGACCGCGCCGATCAGCAGCTCGATCCAGCACTTCAAGGACGAGTACCTGGCGCACTTCGAGAACGGCGGCTGCCCGTTCGACCCGATGGCAAGCACTGTCTTCGCTACCGCTGGAGCAAGCGCATGACGATCCAAGCGAACCCGCCGGCCGGCTCGGAGGTGGAGCGCACCGATCTGGTGACCGTGACCATCGACGACATCGAGGTCAAGGTTCCGAAGAACACCCTGCTGATCCGGGCCGCGGAGCAGATCGGGATCCAGATCCCGCGGTTCTGCGACCACCCGCTGCTGGACCCGGTCGGCGCCTGCCGGCAGTGCCTGGTCGAGATCACCGACGCCGGGAACGGCCGCGGCATGCCGAAGCCGCAGGCCTCCTGCACGATCACCGTCGCCGACGGCATGGTGGTCCGCACCCAGGTGACCTCGCCGGTGGCGGAGAAGGCGCAGCACGGGATCATGGAGTTCCTGCTGATCAACCACCCGCTGGACTGCCCGGTCTGCGACAAGGGCGGCGAGTGCCCGCTGCAGAACCAGGCGATGACCAACGGGCGTGGCGAGACCCGGTTCACCGAGGTCAAGCGGACCTACCCGAAGCCGATCAACATCTCGGCCGAGGTGCTGCTGGACCGCGAGCGCTGTGTGCTGTGCGCCCGCTGCACCCGGTTCTCCGAGCAGATCGCCGGCGACCCGTTCATCGCGCTGGTCGAGCGCGGCGCGCTGCAGCAGGTCGGCATCTACGAGAAGGAGCCGTTCGAGAGCTACTTCTCCGGCAACACCATCCAGATCTGCCCGGTGGGCGCGCTGACCAGCGCGGCGTACCGGTTCCGGTCCCGGCCGTTCGACCTGGTCTCGGTTCCGTCGGTGGCGGAGCACGACTCCTCCGGCGCGGCGATCCGGGTCGACCACCGGCGCGGCAAGGTGATGCGCCGGCTGGCCGGCGACGACCCGGAGGTCAACGAGGAGTGGATCTCCGACAAGGACCGGTTCGCGTTCAACTACGCGACCACCGGTGACCGGCTGACCCACCCGCTGATCCGCGAGGACGGCGAGCTCCGGCCGGCGTCCTGGCCGGAGGCGCTGACCTTCGCGGCGGAGCGGCTGACCGCGGCCCGCGGCAACGCGGCGGTGCTGACCGGCGGCCGGCTCACCCTCGAGGACGCCTACGCGTACTCGAAGTTCGCGCGGGTCGCGCTCGGCACCAACGACATCGACTTCCGGTCCCGGCCGCACTCCGCCGAGGAGGCGGACTTCCTCGCTGCCGCGGTGGCCGGCACGGGTCTCGGTACGACGTTCGCCGACCTGGAGAAGGCCGGATCGGTGCTGCTCGTCGGGTTCGAGCCCGAAGAGGAGGCGCCGTCGGTGTTCCTGCGGCTCCGCAAGGGCGTCCGCTCGCACGGCACCAAGGTCTTCACGGTGGCGGCGTACGGTTCGCGCGGGGTCGAGAAGCTCGACGGTGTCGTCGTACCGGCGTCGCCCGGGACCGAGGCCGCCGTACTGACCGATCTGGGCAACGCCGGTGAGACCGGGGCGGCCGCGCTGGCCGCGCTCGGGCCGGACTCGATCATCATCGTCGGCGAGCGGCTGGCGAGCGCCCCGGGCGGGTACTCGACGGCCCTGCGGCTGGCCCTGGACACGGGTGCTCAGCTGGCCTGGATCCCGCGTCGTGCGGGGGACCGGGCCGCGCTCGAGGCGGGCTGCCTGCCGGGCCTGCTGCCCGGTGGCCGGCTGGTGTCGGACCCGCAGGCGCGGGTCGACATGCAGGCCGCGTGGGGTGTCGACAGCCTGCCGGCGAACGTCGGGCGGGACCTGACCGAGATCATCGCGGCAGCGGGTTCGCTGCAGGCGCTGGTGGTCGCGGGTGTCGAGATCGACGACCTGCCGGACCCGGCGGCGGCCCTGGCCGCGCTGGAGGCCGCGCCGTTCGTGGTCAGCTTCGAGGTCCGCAACTCGCAGGTCACCGAGCACGCCGACGTCGTCTTCCCGGTGGTTCCGCCGGCGGAGAAGGACGGCACCTTCGTCAACTGGGAGGGTCGCGAGCGGCCGTTCCCGGTGGTGCTGAAGGTCCCGGCCGCGATGCCGGACGTGCGTGCGCTGGCCGCGCTCGCCCAGGAGATGGACCGCTCGCTCGGGTTCGCCACCCCGGCCGGCGCGAAGAAGGAGTTCGACGAGCTCGGCCGCTGGGACGGCGACCGCGCGCAGGAGCCGACGTACCAGGCAGGTCCGTCGCTCGGCGCCTTCGACTCCACCCGGCTGGCGACCTGGCGGATGCTGATCGACGACAGCCGCGCGAACGACGGCGAGCCGCACCTGACCGCGACGGCCCGCAAGCCGGTGGCCCGGATCTCGCTGACCACGGCGCACCGGGTCGGTGTCGCCGACGGTGACGAGCTGGTGGTCAGCACCGACGCCGGGTCGATCCGGCTGCCGGTGCTGATCAGCCCGATGACCGACAACGTGGTGTGGCTGCCGACCAACTCGGCCGACTCGCACGTGCGCCGGTCACTGCACGCCGACCATGGCTCGATCGTGACGATCGCCGGAGGGAACGCATGAACGAGCGCAGCGAGTTCATCATCAAGCACAGCCCGAACCGTGCCTCATCGGCGCCCGGAGCGAAGCGAGGACGTCGATGAGCTTGATCCCGCTTGCGACGACGCCGGACGCAGGTGTCGGCAACGACCCGTGGTGGGTCATCGGCCTGAAGGTGCTGCTGGTCTTCGTCTTCCTGGTCGTGCTGACGCTGTTCAACATCTGGTGGGAGCGCCGGGTGGTGGCCCGGATGCAGCACCGGATCGGCCCGAACGTGCACGGCCCGGCCGGTCTGCTGCAGTCGCTCGCCGACGGCATGAAGCTGATGTTCAAGGAAGACCTGATGCCGAAGGGCGTCGACAGGCTGGTCTTCGTCGCCGCCCCGGTGATCGTGTCGATCCCGGCCTTCCTGACCTTCGCGGTGATCCCGTTCGGCCCGACGGTGAAGATCCCGTTCACCGACACCTACACCCGGCTGCAGATCACCGACCTGCCGGTCTCGGTGCTGTACGTGATGGCGGTCGCCTCGATCGGCATCTACGGCATCGTGCTCGGCGGCTGGTCGTCCAACTCGACGTACTCGCTGCTCGGCGGTCTGCGCTCCAGCGCCCAGATGATCTCCTACGAGGTCGGCATGGGCCTCGCGCTGGTCACGGTGTTCCTGTTCGCCGGCTCGATGTCCACCTCGGACATCGTCGCGGCGCAGGGGTCGAACCAGTCGATCAACCTGTTCGGGGCGGACATCCCGATCCCGGGCTGGTACGCGTTCCTGCTGTTCCCGTCGTTCGTGATCTACGTGATCTCGATGGTCGGCGAGACGAACCGGGCGCCGTTCGACCTGCCGGAGGCCGAGGGCGAGCTGGTGGCCGGCTTCCTGACCGAGTACTCGTCGATGAAGTACGCGATGTTCTTCCTGGCCGAGTACATCAACATGGCGACCGTGTCGGCGCTGGCGACCACGCTGTTCCTGGGCGGCTGGCGGGCGCCGTGGCCGATCTCGATCTGGGACGGCGCGAACTCCGGCTACTGGCCGGTGCTGTGGTTCGTCGGCAAGATGATGTGCTTCATCTTCTTCTACATCTGGCTGCGCGGAACGCTGCCGCGGCTGCGCTACGACCAGTTCATGAAGCTGGGCTGGAAGATCCTGATCCCGGTCTCGCTGGGCTGGATCCTGCTGGTCGCCACCGTCCGCGCGGTCGGCCGGGAGACCACCTTCAGCCGTACGACGCTGCTGGTCGCGGCCGCCGTGGTCCTGGTGATCGCGGTGATCACGATGTTCATCCCGCAGAAGCCCAAGCCCGAGAAGCTCACCGAGGACGACCGCGCGAAGGACTTCGACGCCTTCGCCGGTGGCTACCCGGTGCCTCCACCGCTCCTCAGTCAACCCTCCGAGCCGAAATCGAAGGCAGACAGCCGTGGCTAGTGTCAAAGAGTCCCTCTGGGATCCGGTAGCCGGGTTCGGGGTCACCTTCCGGACGATGTTCCGGAAGGTGTTCACCGAGCAGTACCCGTTCGAGAAGAAGCCGACCGCGCCCCGCTTCCACGGCCGCCACCAGCTGAACCGCTGGCCGGACGGTCTGGAGAAGTGCGTCGGCTGCGAGCTGTGCGCGTGGGCCTGCCCGGCGGACGCGATCTACGTCGAGGGCGCGGACAACACCGAGGGCGGCCGCTTCTCCCCGGGCGAGCGCTACGGCCGCGTCTACCAGATCAACTACCTGCGTTGCATCCTCTGCGGTCTGTGCATCGAGGCCTGCCCGACCCGGGCGCTCACCATGACCAACGAGTACGAACTGGCCGACCGCACCCGCGAGTCCCTCATCTACGAGAAGAAGGACCTGCTGGCGCCGCTGCTGCCGGGGATGCAGGAGCCGCCGCACGAGATGCAGCTCGGCAGCACCGAGAAGGACTACTACCTCGGGCTGACCGGCGCCGCCGCGCCGGCCGAGGGCGGTGACGCCAAATGATCGGCCTCGTCACCGGCGCCCAGGTGGCGTTCTGGACGCTGGCGCCGATCATGGTGCTCGCCGCGATCGGGATGGTGCTGGTCCGCAAGGCGGTGCACTCCGCGCTGCTGCTGGCCACCGTGATGGTCTGCCTGGCCGCGCAGTACGCCGCGCAGGACGCGCCGTTCCTGTTCGCCGTGCAGATCATCGTCTACACCGGCGCGATCCTGATGCTGTTCCTGTTCGTGCTGATGCTGGTCGGTGTCGACGCGAGCGACTCCCTGGTGGAGACGATCCGTGGGCAGCGGCTGCTGGCCGGGCTGGCGTTCCTCGGCTTCGGGGCGCTGCTGGTCGCGGCGGTCGGCAACGCGGTGTACGGCAACCCGACCGGGCTGGCCGACGCGCAGCCGGACGGCAACCCGAAGGGGATCGCGCAGCTGCTGTTCGGCAAGTACGTGTTCGCCTTCGAGGTGACCTCGGCGCTGCTGATCACCGCGGCGCTCGGCGCGATGATGCTGGCGCACCGCGAGCGGCTGACCAAGAAGCGCACCCAGCGCGACCACGCCGAGGAGCGGATCCGCAAGTACGCCGAGTCCGGTGTGCACCCCGGTCCGCTGCCGACTCCCGGTGTGCTGGCCCGGCACAACGCCGTCGACACGCCGGCGCTGCTGCCGGACGGGTCGATCGCGCCGACCTCGGTTTCGCGGGTGCTGCAGGCCCGTGGCACCGTGTTCCCCGAAAGCGCGGAGCGGGCGGACGTCGACGAGGTCCGCAAGCTCAACGCGGGTGAGGTCGGTGACGAGGTGCCGTCGGGGCCCGAGAGCACAGACCTTTCCGGATACGGCGAAGGAGACAAGCTGTGACGACTGAGCCGTACATCGTGCTCGCGGCGATCCTGTTCAGCATCGGCGCGCTCGGCGTGCTGGTGCGCCGTAACGCCATCGTCGTCTTCATGTGTGTCGAGCTGATGCTGAACGCCTGCAACCTGGCGTTCGTCAGCTTCGCCCGCCAGCACGGCAACCTCGACGGCCAGATCGCCGCCTTCTTCGTGATGGTGGTGGCCGCGGCCGAGGTGGTCATCGGGCTGGCGATCATCATGGCCATCTTCCGCACCCGTCGCTCGGCCTCGGTCGACGACGCCAACCTGCTCAAGTACTGAGGTAATCACCGATGAGTCATGAGCTGACGTGGCTGCTGGTCGCGGTCCCGGCCGTGTCCGCGGCGATCCTGCTGCTCGGTGGCAAGGCCACCAACGCGTGGGGTCACCTGCTGGGGACGCTGGCGCCGCTGGTCTCGTTCGCCTTCGGCGTTGTGCTGTTCTTCCAGATGCGCGGCCTGGGCAGCGAGGAGCGGTCCGAGACGGTCCGGCTGTTCGAGTGGTTCTCGGTCGGCAGCATCAAGGTGGACTTCTCGCTGCTGATCGACCCGCTGTCGATCCTGTTCGTGCTGCTGATCACCGGTGTGGGTTCGCTGATCCACATCTACTCGATCGGCTACATGGAGCACGACCCGCGACGGCGCCGCTTCTTCGGGTACCTGAACCTGTTCATCGCGGCGATGCTGCTGCTGGTGCTCGCCGCCGACTACCTGCTGGTGTTCGTCGGCTGGGAGGGTGTCGGCCTGGCGTCGTACCTGCTGATCGGGTTCTGGCAGCACAAGGACTCGGCCGCGGTCGCCGCGAAGAAGGCGTTCGTGGTGAACCGGGTCGGTGACATCGGCCTCTCGCTCGCGGTGATGAGCATGTGGGCGCTGTTCGGCTCGTCCGCGTTCGTCACCGTCGACGCGGGCGCCGAGGGACTGTCGAGCACCTGGGCCACGCTGCTCGGCCTGATGCTGCTGCTGGCAGCCTGTGGCAAGTCCGCGCAGGTCCCGCTGCAGTCCTGGCTGCTGGACGCGATGGAAGGCCCGACCCCGGTGTCGGCGCTGATCCACGCGGCGACGATGGTCACCGCCGGCGTCTACCTGGTGGTCCGCTCGAGCGCGATCTACGAGCACACCGAGGCCGCCTCCACCGCCGTCGTGATCGTCGGCACGGTGACCGCGCTGGCCGGTGCGATCATCGGTTGCGCCAAGGACGACATCAAGAAGGCGCTGGCCGGTTCGACCATGAGCCAGATCGGCTACATGATGCTGGCCGCCGGCCTCGGCCCGGCCGGGTACGTGTTCGCGATCTTCCACCTGCTCACCCACGGCTTCTTCAAGGCCAACATGTTCCTCGGCGCCGGCTCGGTGATGCACGGCATGAACGACGACGTGAACATGCGGCACTACGGAGCCCTCCGGACGCCGATGAAGATCACCTTCGTCACCTTCGCGTTCGGCTACCTGGCGATCCTCGGCATCCCGCCGTTCGCCGGCTTCTTCAGCAAGGACAAGATCATCGAGGCCGCGTTCGCGGACAACACGGTGATCGGTCTGTGCGCGCTGCTCGGCGCCGGCATCACCGCGTTCTACATGACGCGGGTGATGCTGATGACGTTCTTCGGCAAGAAGCGCTGGGCCGACGACGTGCATCCGCACGAGTCGCCCAAGGTGATGACCTGGCCGCTGATCATCCTGGCGGCGCTGTCGCTGGCCGGCGGTGCGCTGTACTTCGCGGGCCACTGGATCGTCGACTGGCTGGAGCCGGTGGTCGGGATGGATGAGCACCACCCGCCGGTCAGCGCGCTGGTGATGACGCTGATCACCCTCGCGGTGGTGGCCGTCGGCTTGACCATCGCGGTGCTGATGTACCGCCGGGACATCCCGCGCGAGGCGCCGGCCGGCTCGCCGGTCACCACCTTCGCCCGCCGTGACCTGTACGGCGACGCGCTGAACGAGGCGGTCCTGATGCGTCCGGGCCAGTACCTCACCCGGACGCTGGTCTGGCTGGACAACCGCGGCGTGGACGGCCTGGTCAACGGGCTGGCCGCGTTGTTCGGCGGGATGTCCGGCCGGCTCCGCCGGTTCCAGACAGGCTTCGTCCGTTCCTACGCACTCAGCATGGTCTTCGGCGCCGCATTCGTGGTCGTCGCCCTCCTCGCGGTGAGGTTGTCGTGAACATCGGTTGGCTGACCCTGTTACTGCTCCTGCCGTTCGTCGGGGCCCTGGCGACAATGCTGGTGCCGACGGCGAAGGCGCTGCTGGCCAAGCAGGTCGCGCTCGCGTTCTCGCTGGTCACGCTGGTGCTGACCGCGATCATCGCGATCGGCTACCAGCGCAACGGCGCCGAGGACTACGCCGAGACGCACACCTGGATCGAGCCGTTCGGCGCGCACTTCGCGCTCGGCCTCGACGGTGTCGGTGTCGTCCTGGTGGTGCTGACCGCGCTGCTCACCCCGATCGTGATCATCGCGTCCTGGAACGACGCGCAGGACGGCCGCTGGTCGGAGAAGTCCTTCTTCGCCTGGATCCTCGGCCTGGAGGCGCTGTCGCTCGGCGTGTTCGCCGCCACCGACGTGTTCCTGTTCTACGTGCTGTTCGAGGCCACGCTGATCCCGATGTACTTCCTGATCGGCGGGTTCGGCGGCGCGCAGCGGTCGTACGCCGCGGTGAAGTTCCTGCTGTACTCGCTGCTCGGCGGTCTGCTGATGCTGGCCTCGGTGGTCGGCCTGTACGTGCTGTCGGCCCGGGCCGGCGACCCGTCGTACCTGCTGACCGACCTGATGAAGCTCGACATCAGCCAGAACACCGAGCGGTGGCTGTTCCTCGGCTTCTTCTTCGCCTTCGCGGTCAAGGCGCCGATGGTGCCGTTCCACACCTGGCTGCCGGACGCTGCTGCCGAGGCGACGCCGGGTACCTCGGTGCTGCTGGTCGGCATCCTGGACAAGATCGGCACCTTCGGGATGATCCGGTTCTGCCTGAGCCTGTTCCCGAACGCGTCCGAGTGGGCCACCCCGGTGGTGCTGGTGCTCGCGCTGATCTCGGTCCTGTACGGCGCCCTGGTGGCGATCGGCCAGACCGACATCAAGCGGCTGATCGCCTACACCTCGATCTCGCACTTCGGCTTCATCGTGATGGGCATCTTCGCGCTGACGTCGCAGGGCCTGACCGGGTCGACGCTCTACATGTTCAACCACGGCCTGTCCACGGCGGCGCTGTTCCTGGTCGCCGGGTACCTGATCTCCCGGCGCGGGTCGGCCCGGATCGCCGACTACGGCGGTGTCGAGAAGGTGGCGCCGGTGCTGGCCGGCACGTTCCTGTTCGCCGGCCTGTCCAGCCTGGCGCTGCCCGGCCTGTCGCCGTTCATCTCCGAGTTCATGGTGCTGGCCGGGACGTTCAGCCGGCACAAGGCGCTCGCGGTGATCGCGGTAATCGGTATCGTGCTGGCCGCGCTCTACATCCTGATCATGTACCAACGCCTGATGACCGGGCCGGTCCGCGACGGGATCGAGAAGCTCAAGGACCTGAACGTGCGCGAAGTGGTCGCGATCGCGCCGCTCGCCGTACTGATCATCGGCCTGGGAATCTTCCCGAAGCCGGTGGTGGACATCATCAAGCCGGCGGTGGAGTCGACGATGCAGCACGTGGGCGTCACTGACCCGGCTCCGGAGATCCCCGTGACGGAGGGACAGAAGTGATCGCGCACGTGCTGCCGCTGGCGGACTTCACCGCGCCGAAGATCGAGTACGGCGAGCTGATGCCACTGTTCGTCGTGTTCGGCGCGGCCTGCCTCGGGGTGGTCGCCGAGGCGTTCCTGCCCCGGCCGCTGCGGCACCTGGTCCAGCTGGCGATCACGATCGTGTCGATCGTCGTGGCCGGGGTGCTGACCGCGATCCTGATGGCCGACAACAAGGAGCTGCTGGCGGCGCAGGACGCGATCGCGGTCGACGGCCCGGCGCTGTTCACCTGGGTCGTCCTGCTGGCGCTGACGCTGATCAGCGTGCTGCTGTTCGCCGAGCGGTCGGTCGACGGCGGACTGTCCGCGTTCGCCGGCCAGGCGGCCGCCGTACCGGGGTCCGAGGCCGAGCGTGAGGGTACGGCGGCGAAGGTCGAGCACACCGAGGTCTTCCCGCTGACGCTGTTCGCGGTCGGCGGCATGATGCTGTTCGCGGCGGCCAACGACCTGCTGCTGATGTTCGTCGCGCTCGAGGTGTTCTCGCTGCCGCTGTACCTGCTCTGCGGGCTGGCCCGGCGCCGCCGGCTGATCTCGCAGGAAGCGGCGATGAAGTACTTCCTGCTCGGCGCGTTCGCGTCGGCGTTCCTGCTGTTCGGGATCGCGCTGCTCTACGGGTACGCGGGGACGATGTCGCTCGGCGGCATCTCGGACGCGCTGGCCGCCCAGACCGGTGGCGACGCGATCCTGCTGGCCGGGACCGGCCTGCTCGGTGTCGGCCTGCTGTTCAAGGTCGGCGCGGTGCCGTTCCACTCCTGGACCCCGGACGTCTACCAGGGCGCCCCGACGCCGGTCACCGGCTTCATGGCGGCCTGCACCAAGATCGCCGCGTTCATCGGGCTGATGCGGGTCTTCTACGTCGCCCTCGGCGGCACCCGCTGGGACTGGGCGCCGATGATGTGGATCGTCGCGATCCTCACCATGGTGGTCGGCTCGATCGTCGCGATCACCCAGACCGACGTGAAGCGGATGCTGGCCTACTCGTCGATCGCGCACGCGGGCTTCCTGCTGACCGCGTTCGTCGGCCTGGCGCAGGCCGGGAACGGCGTCACCAGCGGGATCACCTCGACCCAGGCGGTGCTGTTCTACCTGGTCACCTACGGCTTCTCCACGGTCGGCGCGTTCGCCGTCGTCACGCTGGTGCGGGACGCCGGCGGCGAGGCGACGCACCTGTCCCGGTGGGCCGGGCTGGGCAAGAAGTCGCCGCTGCTGGCCGGCATCTTCGCGTTCTTCCTGCTGTCCTTCGCCGGGATCCCGCTGACCGCCGGCTTCACCGGGAAGTGGGCCGTGTTCAGCGCGGCCTGGTCCGGTGACGCGTGGCCGCTGGTCGTGGTCGCCGTACTGTGCAGCCTGGTCGCCGCGTTCTTCTACGTCCGGGTGATCGTGCTGATGTTCTTCTCCGACCTCCCGGCGGACGCGCCGGACGTGGCCCTGCCCGGGTGGCAGACCACGACCGCAGTCGCCCTCGGTCTCGCCGCCACGGTGGTTCTCGGCCTGGTTCCCGGACCGGTGCTCGAGCTGGCGGCCCGCGCGGGTGAGTTCATCCGTTGAGTCCGAAACCGCTGCCGGCCGAGAGCCTGGGCTTCGCATTCGCCGACGAGGCGCTCGAAGCCCGGGTTCGTGCCGGGCTGGAGTCGGTCGAGCAGGCGCTGCGCGACTCGACCCAGTCCGAGGCGCCGTTCGTCACCGCGGCCGCGCAGCACGTCATGGTTGCCGGCGGCAAGCGGTTCCGGCCGCTGCTGGTGCTGCTGGCGGCCGAGTTCGGGCCGTCGCCGGCTGCTGACGACGTGGTGAAGGCGGCCGTCGTGGTCGAGCTGACCCACGTCGCGACACTGCACCACGACGACGTGATGGACGAGGCGGCGCTGCGGCGTGGCTCGTCCACCGCGAACGCGGCCTGGGACAACTCGGTCGCGATCCTGTCCGGCGACTGGCTGTTCGCCCGGGCCTCCGACCTGGTCGCCGACCTCGGCCCGGAGGCGGTCCGGATCCAGGCCCGCACCTTCGGCCGGCTGGTCGAGGGCCAGATCCGGGAGACCCTCGGCGTCGGCGAGGGCCAGGACCCGCTGGCGCACTACCTGTCCGTCGTCGCCGACAAGACCGGCTCGCTGATCGCGACGTCCGCGCTCTTCGGCGCCCGGTACGCCGGTGCGCCCGACGAGGTCCAGGAGTCGCTGCGGGCCTTCGGCGAGGAGATCGGCGTCGCGTTCCAGCTGGCCGACGACATCCTCGACATCGCGTCGGAATCCGGCCAGTCCGGCAAGACTCCCGGCACCGACCTGCGTGAGGGGGTGCCGACCCTGCCGGTGCTGATCTTCCGCGCCCAGGCGGACCCGTCCAACCCCACCGACGCCCGCCTGCTCGAGCTCCTCGACTCGGACCTGTCCGACGACGCCCGCCTGGCCGAGACCCTCGAGCTGCTCCGCGCCCACCCGGCGTTCCGCCAGGCCGAGGACGACGTCCGCCGCCGCGCGGCCGACGCCCGCAAACTCCTCTCCCCCCTCCCCGAAGGCCCCGCCCGCGAAGCCCTCGACTCCCTCTGCGACCTGGTAGCCACCCGCTCGGTCTGACCGACACGCGAACGGCGGGTTGTGGAACCTGCGCGCGGCTAGGGTCTGGTGGGTGAGTGAGCGCACCCTGGCCGGTGGCCGGTATTTGCTGAGTGATCGGCCGCTTGGCGTGGGTGGGATGGGGACGGTGTGGAAGGCGTTCGATCGCGTTCTGCACCGGGAGGTTGCGGTCAAGGAGCTGCGGATTCCGGAAGGGCTGAACCCGGAGGAGCGCGAGAAGCTGCGGGCTCGGGCGCTGCGGGAGGCGCGGGCCGCGGCCGGGCTGGACCATCCGGGGATCGTCACGATTCACGACGTGATCGACGAAGGCGGACGGCCGTGGATCGTGATGCGGCTGCTGCCTGGCCGGTCGCTTGATCAGGGGGTGCGGGCCAACGGGGCCCTGAGCCCGCGCGGTGCGGCCGAGCTCGGGGTGCGGCTGGTCGAGGCGCTCGCGGCCGCGCATGCCAAGGGCGTGCTGCACCGCGACGTGAAGCCGCAGAACGTGATGCTGGGCAGCGACGGCCGCTGGATGCTGACCGACTTCGGCATCGCCTCGGTGGCCGGCGCCACGCGCACCCTCACCGGCACCGGGATCGTGACCGGCACCCTCGGCTACATCGCGCCGGAACGGCTGTCCGGTGGCGAGCCCGGCCCCGCGGCGGATCTGTGGGCTGTTGGGGCGACGCTGTACTTCGCTGTCGAAGGACAGCACGCGTACGACTACGACGACCTGCCCGCGATGATCGCCGCCGTACTGACGCGGGATCCCAACCCACCGAAGCACGCCGGGCCGCTCGCGCCGGTCATCGCCGGACTGATGGAGCGCGATCCGGCCAAGCGCCTGGATGCCGCGACCGCCAAGCAACAACTGCTCGCGATCGCCGGCGGCTACCCCACCTTCGAAAACCCGACCCAACAGCTGCCCGACACCGACAAGCCCACCGAGAGCCACGCCGGAGCCACCAAGCCGCTTCCGGACGGCCGCACGCGCGTGGACCCGGGCTATCGTCCGGGCGGAGCGGACCACGATGCCCCGCCGGGCCGCGCTCTCGCGCCGGACCGGGCTGCGGTCGGCGTTTGGGGTCATCGGGTCTTGCGTGTTCTGGTCGGGCTGACGGTGGTGCTGAATCTGGCGATCGGGGCTTTGCTGGCTCTGATCGTCTACGCCTTGTCCGATGGGATGCCGCTCTGGATTGCCGGGGCTCTGGCTGTTGCGATCACCGCCGGCGCGGGGCTTGGTGCCTGGTTGGCGCCGGGGCTCGGCCGGTGGCTCGGGCTTCCGGTGGCGCTGGCCGGAAGCGCGGTGCTGATGGGCGAGTCGATCGTCACCACCGGCGTGGTGGTGGACCCGCAGCAGCCGATCCCGGCCACCGTGCTGTCCGCAATCGCCTTGGTGTCGTTCGCGATCTGGCACCGACTGTCCCGCATGGTGCGCGGGCGCATCGTGCCGGAGAAGCACCTCCGCCGGGTGACCACGACCTTCCGGGTGACCGGGTTCGCCGGACTGCTGCTCGGCGCCGCCGCCGCGACCACGTACTTCGTGCTGGTGGAGACGCGTCACCTGAGCACCGCCGGAGGCGACTACATCACCCCGCTCCTGATCAGCGCCGGCGTCGCGGTGCTGGTCGCCGGGCTGCTGGGGATTCCCGCCATCCGGTCCGTGCCCAACCCCCAGGCGAAGCGGTGGGCGCCGATCGCGACCTTCCTCGTTGCGCTCGTCCTCCCGGTCTTCGCCGGCTTCCACGCCACGTCGCGCTACCTCGACAGCAGGGACGACTTCACCGCCGTACCGGACGTCTGCGGGTCGGACATCCTGTCGGAGGACCGCGTCGCCGAGTTCATCGAGGACCCTCCGGACCCGGTCAAGAACGCCTACTCCAGCGAAATCTCCTGCCAGTGGCAGCGCAACGACGACGAAGGTGAGTACGGCAACGCCGCCGCGCTCTACGTCAGCGTCAAGAAGTACGACGACTCCCGCGCAGCCGCCGCCCGGCTGCAGGCCGAGCGCGAGGACGCAGGTCGCGACGGCGACACCACCGCCGACCTGCAACTCGGCGACGACGCCGTTCGCACGACCGACGACGATGCCAGTGCGCCCGAGGACCTGGACGGCTACAGCTACTTGGTCCGCATCGACAACGTCGTACTCCGAGCCGATGCCGACCAGGCGCAAGCGCTCGGACTCCCCGACCGCGCTCGCCTGGAGACGCTGGCGACCAACCTGACCCGCGAGGTCGAGAACCGGCGCCCCAGCCGTTAGCGGTTCTGCCAGTTGGGGCTGTCGACGTAGTGGTTGTCGTAGAGGTCACTGGTCTTGGCCAGCTCGGCGGGCGCGGTCTCGCCGCGGTAGACCGACTCCAGCAGGCGGTAGTAGTCGAAGCGCGGCTTGGCGTGGGTGAGGACGAAGAGGACCTCGGCGTCCTCGGACCCGGCCGCCTCGAAGGCGTGCGGTGTGTTCGGCGGTACGACGAGGAAGTCGCCCTGTGCCAGCGTGATCACGTCCTCGCCGGTGAGCACCCGGAGCGAGCCGGCCAGCACGAAGAACAGCTCGGCGGCCTCCTTGTGCAGGTGCGGGGGAGCACCCTCCTTGCCGGGCTTGAAGACCGACCGGTGGCTGGTCAGGTGGCCGTTCGTGTCGGGGACGTCGGCGAAGAGCGTGACACCGCTGGCGGACAGAACCTCGGCCTCGGCGGCGCGGATCAGGACAGGCTTCATGATGTTCTCCTACGAGTTAGTTGCTGACGGCATCGGCGTGCGCCGGTGCCGGGGTCTTGCGGGCGGACAGAGCGAGGAAGGCGGTCAGGACGATGCCGGCGGCAGCGATCAGTACGGCGACGCGCAGGCCGTGCGTGGTCGCCGTACGCAGGGCGTCACCGGTGAGACCGTCGATGCCGCGGTTGGCGATGGCCACCAGGACGGCGAGGCCGACCGCGTTGCCCACCTGCTGACCGGTCGACGCGATCCCGGACCCGATGCCCTGGTGCTCGGCGGCCACCCCGGTCGACGCGGCGGCGTACATCGTGGTGAACGCGCTGCCCTGGCCGAGCCCGAGGATCAACAGCGCCGGCACCAGGACGCCGTACGACGCCGTGGTGGAGACGACCAGGCCGAGGAAGGCTGTGCCGGCGCCCGCGACCGCGAAACTGACGGCGAGCGTGCGATGCAGGCCGAACCGGGTCGCCAGCCGGCCACCGAGGTTGGCGCCGACGAAGATCGCGACGGTGGGGACAAGGTACGCGAGCCCGGTCTCGAGCGCGCTGTAGCCGTGGATGTCCTGGAAGTAGACGGTCTCGAAGTACAGCAGCGGACCAAGCGTCGCGGCGAACATCGTGATCACCAGGACGCCGGTGCGCAGGTTCCGCACCTTCAGCAATCCCAACGGCAGCAGGGGATCCGGCGACCGCAACTCGATCACGACGAACGCCGCGAGCAGTACGGCGCCGACCGCAGCGGCGAACACGCTGACGACGTCCCATCCCGTGGCCGGACCCTGAACCAGGGCGAACACGACTGCCGTGATCCCCGCTGTCGCAGTCACCGCACCCGGTACGTCGAACCGACGCCCACTGCGCAGCGAAACGTCAGCGGGAAGCAGGACGAACGCGGCGACCACGCCCATCGCGGCCAGCGGCACGTTGACGAAGAACACGGCCGGCCACCCGAAGGACTGCGTCAGCACACCGCCCAACAGCGAGCCGAGCGCCATCCCGCTGCCCCCGGCGGCGCCCCAGATCGAGAAGGCCCGGTTGCGTTCCCGCCCCTCGGCGAAGAGCGTCCCGATCAGCGACAGTACGGCGGGGGCCAGAATCGCACCGCCGAAGCCCTGGATCGCGCGGGCCGCGATCAGCACCCCGGGTTCCGCCGCGAAACCGCCGGCCAGCGACGAGACGCCGTACAGGGAGAGGCCGAGGATGAACATCCGGCGGCGGCCGAGCAGGTCGGACATCCGGCCGCCGAGCAGCAGGAAGCCGCCGAACGCGACCGCGTACCCGCTGACCACCCACTGCAGGCTGTGCGCGGCGAAGCCGAGCTCCCGGCCGATGTCGGGGACGGCGACGAACACGATGGTGTAGTCGATCGCGATGATCAGCTGCGCGAACGCGAGCAGCGCCAGCACGAAGGCCTTATTTTGGATATCAGACATCCAGAATCAACTCCGGCGGAAACGGTTGACGGTGGCAAGGAAGAGTTCAGGCCTTGAGGTTGGCGAAGCGCGAGCGGGCGTTCCCGGGGGCCTCGGGGCTCTGGCTCACCACCCGGTCGGCGATGTCCGCGATGCTCTGGCTGGCCAGCTCGCGGCGGTAGGCCAACTCGGCGGACCGCATCGCCTGGGACACCAGGCAGACCTTCGTGTAGTCGGCCTTCGCATCGGCGCCCGGGCCTGCTTTGAGGATCTGCATGCACCGGAAGGCTTCGTCCGGCCCGTCGATGGCGACGACGATGTCGAGCAGCGAGATGTTGCGCGGGTCGCGGGCGAGCTGGAAGCCGCCCTTCGGTCCGGAGACCGAGGTCA
Source organism: Kribbella sp. NPDC002412 (assembly GCF_053592935.1). NCBI lineage: Bacteria > Bacillati > Actinomycetota > Actinomycetes > Propionibacteriales > Kribbellaceae > Kribbella > Kribbella sp. NPDC002412. The sequence continues at coordinate 11,757 of NZ_JBSFBL010000004.1, read as the reverse complement.
GGATGCCGGCCCGGGTGAGCGCCTGGAGCTGCTTGTTCAGGTACGCCGTGGGAAGGTCGTAGAAGGCGGCGAGATGCTTGGCGGTGACGGGTTGGCCCGGTAGCCAGCTGAGGTTGATGCAGCTGTGCATCGCCCACTCGACGCCCTCGTTCATCTTCATATCCTGGATATTAGATGTCCTGAATAGCTGGAGTCAAGAGGCCCGGCGCCGGGACGCCGGGCCTCCGGGGTGAAGCTAGCTACCCACGCGGCCGCCGTCGCGACGCCACACGCAGGCGATCGCCGGGCGCGGGTACTTGTGCGTGTGCGGCCAGGTCGAGGTCGGCTTCTCGAAGGTCGCGTCGTCGGTCTCGCCCGGGTGCTGGACGGCGACGAACGCGGTCTTGTCGTCCTCAGACACCAGCGGTCCGCAGGCCTCGGAGGCGAACGGCACGGACAGGAACTGCTTGACCTGGCCGCGGTTCGGGCCGGCCACCGGGACGGTGAAGATGCCGTCGTTGGAGCCGAGCACGTTGCCGTCGGTGGAGATCCACAGGTTGCCGGAGCCGTCGAAGGTCACGTTGTCCGGGCAGGAGATCGGGCTGACCTTGGTCTTGTCGAACCCGCCGAAGTACGTCTCCTGCGCGGCCGGGTCGCCGCAGACCAGGAACAGGGTCCAGAAGAAGCCGGTCTTGGCCGCGTCGTCACCCTCCTCGCTGAGCTCCAGGATGTAGCCGTTGCGGTTGCCGGCCTTCTCGATCAGCGGCCCGCCCAGGGTGTCGCGGGTGTGCGACTTCACGATCGGGTTCGCCTCGTCGGCGGGGAACTTCGCGCCGCGGTTGTCGTTGTTCGTCAGCGCGGCGTAGATCCGGCCGTTGCGCGGGTTGCGCTCGATGTCCTCGGGCCGGTCCATCCGGGTCGCCGCGACCTTGTCGGCCGCGGTCCGGATGTCGATCAGCACGTCGGCCACGCTCATGCCGTCGATGAACGACTTCTTGTCCGTGGTCAGCGGGATCCACTGGCCGGTGCCGTCGTACAGGCCGTCGGCGGCGCCGTCACCGGTGAACTTGGCGACGTACAGGGTGCCCTCGTCGAGCAGGCCGAAGTTCTTCGCCCGGTTGGCCTCGTCGTACTTGCCGGACGAGACGAACTTGTAGATGTACTCGCCCTTCTCGTCGTCGCCGAGGTACGCCGCGACCCGCCCGTCGGCGGTGATCGTGATGGTCGCGCCCTCGTGCTTCATCCGGCCGAGCATGGTGCGCTTCTTCGGCGTCGACTTCGGGTCGTACGGGTCCACCTCGACGATCCAGCCGGACCGGAACACCTCGGTCGGCGTCTTGGTCAGGTCGAACCGCGGGTCCACGGTGCTCCACTCGCGGGCGGACTTGGTCACCGTGGTCGGGACGCCGTACCGCTTGTAGCTGTCCACGTACTGCGCCGGGACGGTCCCGGTCACGTCGTAGTAGCCGTTGAAGTTCTCCTCGCCGGACAGGATCGTGCCCCACGGGGTGACGCCGCCGGCGCAGTTGCCGAAGGTGCCGTAGGCAACCTTCCCGACGCGCGGGTCGGCGGCGGCCGGGCCGGTGACCTCGAACTTGGTGGTGGCGGTGATCCGGCGGTTGTACTTCGAGCCCTGCTTGTCCCGGCGCCACTCGCCGCTGCGGCCGACCCGCTCGATCTGGACCACGGTCATCCCGTGCGCGGCCAGGCCGATCTTCGCGATCGTCTTCTGGTCGTACTTGCCGGTCGGGAACATCAGGTTCTCGTCGGTGTACTCGTGGTTGCACACGAGCAGCGCCTTCCGGTCGTCGCGGAGCGGCACGATCATCGTGTAGTCGTTGTTGTAGCCGAACTGCTTGGCCTGCGCCTCGGGGGTCTGCTTGTAGGCGTCGAACTTCGGCGCGCCGGCCTCGACCGGGTCGCCCCAGCCGATGATCACGGACTGGTCGTAGCCGCGCGGGATGACGATCTCGTCCTTGCGGTTCGGCGGTACGACGCCGTGCGTCAGCGCGCCGGGCTTGCCGAAGCCGGGGAACGCGCCGTTGCCCTGCTCACCGCCGTAGCCGGCGCCGGCGGGCTGGTCGGCGGCGGCGGGGGTCAGGTTGGCCGCGAGCGTGCCGACCCCGGCGGCCGCGACTCCGGCGGCTCCGACCTTGAGGACGTTGCGGCGGGAGAACGCCGACCGCATCACGCTCTGGATGTGCTCGTTGCCGGAGGTGTTCGGCTCCGGGTGGTCACACTGGTTGGCGCACTTGAGCTCGCAGGTGCGGAAGCTTCGGGAACCGTGGCGGGTGCCGATCTGGCTGATCAGCGGCAGGAACTTGGTCACGCCCGGGACCCTAGGGAGGTCAGGCGGTGACTGAGTGAAGGTCAGATGAACGTCGCAAGGCTTAGGTTGCCCTCAGTAGCAAGGAGAAGCCGAACAGTCACACTGCGGAAGCGGTCAGCGCGGTCCGCTCCAGCGACTGGATCCGGCGCCGGTGCATCATGCTGTCCCAGGTGAACAGCGCCAGCGCGAACCAGACCAGCCCGAACCCGGCCCAGCGCATCGGCGACATCGCCTCGTGGTACAGCAGCACCGCGAGCGCGAACTGCATGCTCGGGGTGATGTAGTTCAGCAACCCGAGCGTCGTCATCGACACCCGGGTCGAGGCCGCCCCGAAGAGCATCAGCGGGATCGAGGTGATCGGCCCGGCCAGCAGCACCACGATCAGGTACCAGGCGCCGTGGTCCGCCACTGTCGACTGCCCCTGCAGACCCAGTACGACGATCGCCCCCAGCGCGACCGGTGCGACGGTCGCGGTCTCGATCGCCATCCCCTCGATCGCTCCCGCGCCGGCCTGCTTCTTCGCCAGCCCGTACAGGCCGAACGAGAACGTCAGGATGATCGCCACCCACGGCGGGCGCCCGTTCTCGATGGTCAGCCCGATGACCGCCAGGAAGGCGATCGCGAGCGCGGTCCACTGCCACCCGCGCAGTTTCTCCTTCAGCACCAGGACGCCCAGCAGCACGGTGAACAGCGGAGTGATGAAGTACCCGAGGGACGTCTCCACGATCCGGTCGTTGTGCACACCCCAGATGTAGGTGCCCCAGTTGATCGAGATCAGCACCGCCGCCCCGATCAACGGCCACCGTCGCCGCGGCTCCCGCAGCAACGCCCTCACCTGGCCGAACTTCCGCAGTACGGCGACCAGCAGCGCGATGGTCACCATCGACCAGAGCACGCGGTGGGAGAGCACCTCGATGGCGCCGGAGTTGCCCAGCAGCTTCCAGTACAGCGGGAACAGGCCCCAGACCAGATAGGCGGTGAGGCCGTAGACGAACCCTCTCCGCTGCTCTGGCACGTGCTACACCCTATGCCTGGAGTCAGTGGCATCCAAAGGCTTTGCTCATGACGTGAGACGGGGTGACCGCCATCGGCCGCCGTCTCCGCGGACCGGCTGGCGTGATGGGGTTGGATAGAGAGGTGAACACGAGGAGGCACGCGTGGGTGTGAGGACCGGTCTGGTCTCGGTGACGTTCCGCCAGTTGCCGGCCGCCGAGGTGGTGGAGGTCGCAGCCGGCGCCGGGCTGGCGGCAGTCGAGTGGGGTGGCGACGTGCACGTGCCGCTCGGGAACCTGGGCTCCGCCCGGCGGGTGAAGGCGCTGTGTGACGACCGTGGGCTCGCGATCGCGGCGTACGGCTCCTACCTGCGGGCCGGCAGCGTCGACCGCGAAGAGATGCGGTCGGCCGTCGCCACGGCCGAGGCGCTCGGCGCGCCCCGGATCCGGGTCTGGGCCGGCAACGTCGGTACGGCGGACGCCGGGGTCGGGGACCGGATGGCGGTGACCCGCGGCCTGGCCGAGCTCGCCGACATGGCGGCCGGCTCCGGGATCGAGATCGCGATGGAGTTCCACCGCAACACGCTGACCGACGAGGTCGACTCGACCATCACGCTGCTGCTCGACGTCGGGGCGCCGAACCTCAAGACCTACTGGCAGCCGCCGGTCGACCTGTCCGACGCCGAGTGCCTCGCGCAGCTCGAGGCACTCATGCCGTGGCTGACCACCGTCCACGTCTTCTCCTGGTGGCCGTCCAACACCCGCCTCCCGCTGTCCGGCCGCGAGTCCCTGTGGCGCCCGGTCCTCAGCCGCCTGGCCGCCGAGGACCGGGAGATCAACGCCCTGCTGGAGTTCGTCGCCGACGACTCCCCGGACCGCCTGGCCAAAGACGCAGCGGACCTGCACTCCTGGATCTAATACCGCCCTTTGGTTGGCTGCGATTGTCAGAAAGTTTCGCTGAGGGGTGGTCAAGGGGTGGATTGTGCCGTAATGCTGGGCGCGACAGGTTCCTTCACCGCCCCGGAGGTGTCCGATGTCCCGATTCTTCAGCAAACCCCTGCCGCGCATTGCGGCGATCCTGATGTTGTTCGCGGCGATGCTGGCCGCGACGGTCACGACCCAGGTGGTGACCGCCACCAAGGCCCATGCGGACGGTTGTTACACGTGGGGTCGCACGTTGTCGCAGGGGATGAGTGGTGAGGACGTGCGTCAGCTGCAGATCCGGGTGGCCGGCTGGCCCGGGTACGGCGGTCATCTGGCGACGGACGGTGCTTTCGGGCCGGCCACGAAGGCGGCCGTGCAGCGGTTCCAGTCGGCGTACGGGCTGGGTGCGGACGGGATCGCCGGGCCGGCCACGTTCAGCAAGATCTACTCGTTGCAGGACGACGACTGCACACCGATCCACTTCACCTACGCCGAGCTGGACGACGGCTGCGGCGGGTCCGGGTTCGACGGTGGTCCGCTGAGCGAGGCGGCGACCAAGGCCAACGCGTTGCAGACCATGTGGCAGTTGGAGGCTATGCGGCACGCGCTCGGCGACGCGCCGCTGAACGTCACCAGCGGCTTCCGCAGCATCCCGTGCAACAGCGCGGTCGGCGGCGCGAGCAACAGCCAGCACCTGTACGGCCGGTCGGCCGACCTGGTCGGTTCACATTCGCTCTGCACGCTGGCCAGGCAGGCCCGCAACCACGGCTTCGGCGGCATCTTCGGCCCCGGCTACCCGGGCCACAACGACCACACGCACGTCGACATCAGGACGAGCAACGTGTGGGACGCGCCTAACTGCGGAGTCTGAGCAGGTCGAGCAGTGAGATCCCGGCGGCCCGGTCCAGGTGGTGCGCAGCCAGCCCCGCCTGCCGGGCCGCCAGCACGTCTAGCTCGAGGTTGTCGCCGATCATCACGGTGTCGGCGGGCTCGACGCCCAGCGCCCGGCAGGTCTGGAGGTAGGCCTGCGGATGGGGCTTGCTGACCCCGAGGCTCTCCGACGTGCAGACGACGTCGACGAGGTGGGCCAGCCCGATCGCGGCCAGCTTCGCGTTCTGCTGCTTCGTCGACCCGTTCGTCAGCACCCCGATCCGGAATCCGTTGCTGCGGGCAACTTCCAGTGCGGGCTCGGCATCCGGGAAGGCGGTCCAGCTCGCCTGGTAGTGGCGCAGGTAACCGGAGTAGATCAGGTCCAGCTCGTCGTCGAGTTCCGGGACCGGGTGCCCGAGCAGCGGCAGGAAGTCGCGCAGCCGCCCGCGGCGCTGCCCTTGGTGGCTGACTTCCCCGCTCAGCCATTGGTTGAAGTTGCGTTCCTCGACGACGAACCACTGCGCGACCAGCTCGTCCGAGGGCGTGCCGCCGAGCTCGGGAACCCAGCCGTGGAGCGCCGCCGTGGTCGAGGCGGTGTGGTCGAACAGCGTGTTGTCGAGGTCGAAGACGACCGCCTTCATGCCCGGACCAGGGAGTCGCGGTTGAGTTCGCGGTGGTTCGCGTACCCGGACAGGGCCAGCGTGAGATCGAGCTCGGCCAGGAAGCATCGCAGGACATGCTCGACGCCGGCCTGCCCGGCGAGCGCGAGCCCGTACAGCAGTGGTCGCCCGAGCAGCACCGCCTTCGCGCCGAGGGCGAGTGCCTTCGCAGCATCGGCGCCGGTGCGGACACCTGAGTCGAACAGCACGGTCAGCTGCTCGCCCACCGCCTCGGCGATCGCGGGCAGCGCGTCCAGCGAAGCGATCGCGCCGTCGACCTGGCGGCCGCCGTGGTTCGACACCACGATGCCGTCGACGCCGTTCTCGGCCGCGAGCTTGGCGTCCTCGACCGCGGTGATGCCCTTGAGCACGATCGGGCCGTCCCAGTTGTCGCGCAGGAACGACAGCTCGTCCCAGCTCAGGCCGACGTTCGGGAACATCTGGGCCCAGTGCATGACCGCCGCGGCCGGGTCCTCGGTGACCGGCTTCACCAGCTTGGCCTGGAACGCCGGGTCGCTGAAGTAGTTCGCCAGCCCCTCACCCTTGAGGAAGGGCAGGAACCCGCGGTCCAGGTCGGCGGGACGCCAGCCGAGTGTCCCGGTGTCCAGGGTGACGACCAGTACGCCGTACCCGCTGGCCTTCGCGCGCTCCAGGAAGCTCAGGCAGACGTCGCGGTCGGTCGGCCAGTAGAGCTGGTACCACTTGCTGCTCGCCTCGATCTGCTCGAACGCGTGACTCGCCTGCGTCGAGTGCGTGTAGGTGAGCCCGAGGGCGTCGGCGGCTCGCGCGGTCGCGAGCTCGCCGTCCGGGTGGGCGAGCGTCTGTATGCCGATCGGCGCGATCAGCACCGGCGCCGGCATCGGCGTACCGAGGATGGTGCAGGACAGGTCGCGTTCGGTGCTGCCGCGGAGCATCCGCGGCACCAGTCGCCAGCGGTCGAACGCGGCCTGGTTCGCCCGCGCGGTCGCGCCGCTGCCCGCGCTCGGCACGATGTACCCCATCGCCTCGGCGGACAGTTTCCCGGCGGCCTGGGACTCCAGCCGGGCCAGGTCGGTGGTGATCTCCGGCGTGATGCCTTGCAGCATGCCCTGCAGGTAGATGCCCAACTGGTGGTCTCCGAAGTTGCCCATGCCGGATCCTTGCATGGTGCGGACCGCCAGGCCATCACAACCGCGCGAACCGTGCCGCCACCCGCGGGCAGCCGCCGGCGCCGGCGAATTGTGATGGCCTGGCGGTCCGGCCCCCATGCGACAATCAGGTGTGACAGCTACAGTGACCCCTGACACCCGGACCACCTCGCGGCACGTCGGGCTGGCGTTGTTCGCGCTGGCGACCGGTGGGTTCGCGATCGGGACCACCGAGTTCGTCACGATGGGCCTGCTGCCGCAGATCGCCGACGGGGTGAACATCTCGATCCCGACCGCCGGGCACGTCATCTCGGCGTACGCGCTCGGGGTCGTGGTCGGGGCGCCGGTGATCGCGGCGCTGGGCGCGCGGACCGGGCGGAAGCGGCTGCTGCTCGGGCTGATGGCGGTCTTCGTGCTCGGCAACGTGCTGTCGGCCGTTGCCTCCAGCTACGAGTTCCTGATGGCTGCGCGGTTCCTGACCGGGGTGCCGCACGGCGCGTTCTTCGGGATCGGCGCGGTGGTCGGCGCCTCGCTGGTGCCCACGCGGCGCGCCTGGGCGGTCTCGATGACCATGGTCGGCCTGCCGGTGTCGAACATCATCGGCGTCCCGGTGACCACGCTGATGGGACAGAAGCTCGGCTGGCAGGCGCCCTTTCTGGCCGTCGGTGTGCTCGGGTTGCTGACGCTGGCGGCGGTGTGGTTCTGGGTGGCGCCGCAGCCGGTCGGCAGCGACGTCAACATCCGCAGCGAGCTCAGCGCGCTGTCCCGGCCGCAGGTGTGGATGGCGCTGCTGGTCGGCATGGTCGGATTCGGCGGCATGTTCGCGACGTACTCCTACATCACCCCGACGATGACGGAACTGGCCGGTTTCTCCGAGGCCGCGGTCACCATCGTGCTGGCCGTGTACGGCGTCGGCATGACGTGCGGCACGGTCGTCGGCGGCCGGCTCGCCGACCGGGCGCTGATGCCGAGCCTGTACGGCGGCCTGATCGCGATCATGGTCGTGCTGGGCACCTTCGGCTGGCTCGCGCAGACCAAGCCGGGCGCGCTCGCCGGGGTGTTCGCGATGGGGTTCTCGGCGAGCATCCTGGTCCCCGCGCTGCAGACCCGGCTGATGGACGTCGCGCACGAAGGCCAGTCGCTGGCCGCCTCGCTCAACCACTCGACCCTGAACATCGCGAACGCGCTCGGTGCCTGGCTCGGCAGCGTCGTACTGGCCGCCGGCTACGGCTACGAGTGGCCCAGCCGCCTGGGCGCGGCCCTCGCCCTGGCCGGCCTCGTCCTCGCCCTGATCTCCGGTCTCATGGATCGGCAAGGGAGTCGCCTGAGGGCCTGATCACCAGCGACTTGGTTGAATCGGGGTATGGCGACCTTGGCGTTGAGCGCGGCCGACGAGGTACGGCGGCGCGGACTTCGGCAGATGCGGTCGGTGGCGTTGTCGTTGCTGGTGCTGGCCGCGGTGATCTATTTGGTCACGCTGCACCGCGACGGCGGCTGGGGCTACGTGAACGCGGCCGCCGAGGCCGCGATGGTGGGTGCGCTGGCGGACTGGTTCGCGGTCACCGCGCTGTTCCGCCGGCCGCTCGGGCTGCCGATCCCGCACACCGCGATCGTGCCGACCCGCAAGGACAGCCTGGCCGAGAGCCTGGAGCAGTTCGTCACCGAGAACTTCCTGTCCGAGGAGGTGGTGGCGGAGAAGATGCGCACCGCCGAGGTGAGCCGCCGCGCCGGTGAGTGGCTTGCCTCCGGCAACCATGCCGAGCGGGTCGTGGCCGAGGGGGCGCGGACGATCGGCGCGGCGCTGCCGAGGCTGGGTGACGAGGATGTGACCGCGTTCGTCCAGGGGTCGTTGCTGCCGCGGTTCGTGAAGGAGCCGCTGAGCCCGATCGCCGGCCACTTCCTGCAGTCGGTCGTCGACGACGGCGCCCACCACGCGCTGTTCGACCTGCTGATCGTCGAGGCGCACGACTGGCTGCGCGACAACCGGGACCTGCTGGCCGAGGTGGTCGGTCCGCGGGCGCCGCGCTGGTCGCCGCAGTGGGTCGACCGGCTGGTGATCGACCGGATCCACCGCGAGGCGGTGGCGTGGCTGGCCGACGTCCGGGACGACCAGTCGCACGCGGCGCGGAAGGCGATCGACCGGCTGCTCGGCCAGCTTGCCGACGACCTGCAGAACGATCCGGAGGTGATGGGTCGCTTCGAGGCGTTCAAGGCCCGGATGCTGACCCATCCGGACATGGGGTCCAGCCTGACGGCTGTGTGGGACGCCGTACGGACCGCGCTGATCGACTCGATCGCGGATCCGGCCAGCACGTTGCGGGTCCGTGGCACCAAGGCCCTGCAGGACCTGGGCGAGCGGCTCCAGGAGGACGAGGGACTGCGGTCGAAGGTGGACGCCCGCGCGGCCGAGGCGGTCGGGTACGTGATCCGCACCTACGGCAGCGAGATCGTCTCGGTCATCTCCGACACCATCGAACGCTGGGACGGCCGCGAGGCCGCCGCCCGCATCGAGCTCCACGTCGGCCGCGACCTCCAGTTCATCCGCATCAACGGCACCGTGGTCGGCGCCTTGGTCGGCCTGATCATCCACACGGTCAGCGAACTCCTGTGACCTACGTCCGCAAGCGCAAACGACCCACAGGCTCGGGACTCTGGCCGACGTACCAGTTGGAGGCCGACGCGCACGGCACCTGGCTCTTCACCCCGCAGCACACGCCGCACCGCGGCGACGACGGCGCCTTCTGCGAGGTCGCGGAGACGCGTCCGGGCGGCCCAGGTCAACATGCACTCCACCTCGCGCCGCCGGACGGCTGGTGGTTCGCGACCTGGCTGGAGAGCGGGCGGCTGGTCGTCGACGTGAGCACGCCGCCGAGGCTGATCGACAACGAGTGGGTGTACGTCGACCTCGAACTCGACCCGTTCCGCCGGCCGAGCGGAACCGTCGGCATCCGCGACTGGGACGACCTGGCCGCGGCCCATGGCGCGGGTCTCATCGACGACGCCGAGCGCGAAGCCGCCGTACGAACAGCTCTGAGGCTTCTCCAGCAGCTCACTGATTCCGTGGAGCCGTTCGGTGCTGTCGGCTGGGATCGGTTGCGTGCGGCGACCGCGCTCGGTCTGCCGCCACTCACCGAGTTCGGCGACCGGCCGCTGCTTTGACGTTGCGTTCCTCGGTGTCGGTCATGAGGTGGCGGCGACGATGAGGAGGGAGGCGCCGACGGCCAGGTCGATGACGCCGCAGTACTCGGACCAGGGGCGGTTGACGACCTTGTTGATGCGGAAGTGGTACGCGTCCCAGGCGCCGTGGCAGAGCCAGCCGAGGCCGGCCAGCGCGACCGAGCCGGTGGCGACAGTGAGGATCGTCATCGCGCCGAAGAAGAGCATGCCGGCGGTCTCGAGCGTGAAGGTCGGCTCAGCGTAGCTGCGCCGTACGATCGCCCATACCCACAGCAAGACCAGCACGGCTGTCATGCCGACACCGGGGGCGACCGGCCACACGTCCAACCGGTCCAGCGTGTGGAAGACCGACGCCACCACACTCAGTACGGCGAACGCGACCCAGGCGGTCCACGGACGCCCGATCGCGTACGCGAACAGGTAGATCCCGGCCATGGTCGCGACCGCCGGTCCGAAGAATTCCGCCTCCCGATCCGTCGAGATGATCAGCACGAGTGCGCCGGCGATGGTCACCAGAGCCAGCGCGGTCGGCCACCTGGCCGTCAGCCCCCTGTTCGTCATGGCCCGATCCTCCGGAACACCGCCGGTCCTGGCGTCCGGCACGCACTGATCCGGTCCGGATCCCTGCGGAAACGGACCGGATTCCTGCGGTCAGCCGGCTCGCTCCCGCCGGTACGTCGACGGAGGTACGCCGTACCGGTCGATGAACGCCTGGCGCAACGACTCGGTCGACCCGAACCCGCACTGCCGTGCGACCGCCGCGAGTGGGAGCTCGGCCGACACCACGAGCTGCGCGGCCGCCTCGGTCCGGACGCCGCGCACGTACTGCGCCGGCGTCTGCTCCACGTGGGTGAGGAACAGCCGGGACAGGTGCCGCTCGCTGACACCGGCGAAGCGGGCCAGCGCCGGCGTGCTCAGGTCGCTGCCGAGGTGGCTGACGATGTGGTCCCGGATCCGCCGTACCAGCAGGTCCCCGGTCAGCCGCGTCGCGACGAACATGCTCATCTGCGACTGCCCGCCCGGCCGCTGGAGGTACGCGACGGTGCCCATTGCGACCCCGCGGGCGAGCGCTTCGCCGTGGTCCTCCTCGATGAACGCCAGCGTCAGGTCCAGCGCACTCGTGACCCCGCCGGACGTCGCGACGTGCCCGTCCCGGACGTAGATCGGGTCGGCGTCGACCTGGACCTCCGGGTAGTTCGCGGCGAGCTGGTCGGCGTACATCCAGTGCGTCGTCGCTCGGCGGCCGGTCAGCAGACCGGCTTCGGCCAGCACGGTCGCGCCGGTGCAGGCTGACGACACCCGACGGGCCAGGGCGGCGAGACGCCGTACGTGCCCGACCAGGCGCCGATCCGCCGCGGCCTTCTCGTGCCCGAGCCCACCTGACACGAGCAGCGTGTCGAAGGGTTCCTTGAACCGCTCGAGCGCCGCGTCGGCCTGCAGCCGCAGACCCGAGTCACACGTGACCGCCTGCCCGCCCAGCGTCAGCAGCACAGCCTGGTACGGCGGACTCGCGCCGATCCGGTTGGCGATGTCCAGACACGACGTCACACAGGCGATGTCCAGCAGTTCGACACCGTCGTACCCCACCACCAGCACCACACGCTGATCCACCCCGTTAAGCTAACCCGCCCGTTGCTCGGTAACAGTCATTTCAGATATGATCTTCTCTGAAGTAATCGTTACAGGAGGCAGCGGGTGGC